>JAPYUD010000484.1:0-3130 GCA_029936215.1 Pirellulaceae bacterium
ATGCAACAGATGCTTGCTGCCGGACAGGCCTGGGGCGCCCCCTACGTCTTCATCTACGAGGACGTTGCCGGCAGTGGCCTTTTACCGACACTGGCCGAGCAGATGGGTAAGGTCACACTGGGAACGGAAATTGGAAGCAAGGCACAATTCGGCGTGGAAATGCTCGAGATCGCTTCCCGTGGAGTGACGAATGTTCTGCGATGGCTGGGAGTCCTGGCGGGTGACCTGGAACGAACGGCTGACTGCACCCCCCAACTGGTCGCGGCAGATGACGTGCGGGATTACGTGATGGCCCCGGCGAGTGGCATCCATGAGCCGCTGGTGGAACTGGGCGAGATGATCTCTGCCGGCGATGCTATTGGGCAGATCCATGATATCGAGCATCCCGAGCAGCAGCCGCGGGTCGTCACCGCGCTCACCGATGGTATGCTTATGGGACGCCGCTCCAACCCACGGACGATGCAAGGTGAGTGCCTTGCCACGATTGTTCGCCCCGTTAAATAGAGTGCCATGGACTGGACTGAATTTCGTGTTTCCAATGATGCCCTGGAAGATGCCGGGGAGCTTCGTCGTCGTATCGATGACGATGGCTACCTGTTTTTCCGCCAGCTCCAGGATCCTGGCAAGTTACTCGACCTCCGGCGCGAGATGCTGACCGTGATGCAAGAGGGAGGCTGGCTGGTTGCCGGCACCGACCCGAGTGACGGGATTGCCAATATTGACGCCCGCTGTACGGAAGGGGACCCCGAGTACACCGATGTCTACCACCGTGTTTACAGCCTGGAGTCATTTCACGCGTCCGGACACTGGCCGGAAGTCCTTGACGTGATCGAGATGGTGATTGGCCGCCCGGTGATGCCGCAGCCACAAAAGGTCGCAAGGCTCTGGTTTCCCAAGTACACCGACCACACGACACCAATCCATCAGGATTTTGTCCATTTCCAGGGAAGCTACGACAACCTCACCTGCTGGACCCCGGTCGGTGACTGCCCCAGCGAGCTCGGTGGACTGGCCGTGCTGGGCGGTTCGCACAAGGTCAAGCGGGTCCTGGAGCATCATTTCTCGCTCGGCGCTGGCAGCCTGCATGTCGACCCATCCGAGCACGAGGAATTGGAAGACAAGTGGTTCAGCACCAATTACCTGGTGGGGGACACCCTGATTTTCCCGGCCCTGACGATCCACATGGCATTACCGAACCTGACGGACGATCGTCTGCGAGTGTCATTGGACAATCGCTACCAGGCGATCGACGATCCGATCGCGGAACACATGCTGGATCCTCACCTGAGTAACTTCAACCCCTTTGGCTGGGAACAGGTCTACCAGGACTGGGAGAGTGACGAGCTGAAGTACTACTGGAAAGAACAGCCGGTGACGGTCATTCCTCGCGATTTCTCATTCTCGGATCGCGGATTTGATGAAGCGATCGAGATGGCCCGCTCCGGCAATCGGCATGCGCGCCATCACCTCGAGCGATTTGTTCGCCGCGTCCCCGATTCCCCCGATGGCCGGCGGGCTGCCGAGTTACTCGGGGAAATCGACGATCCCACCTAGCTACACACCCTCTCGTTAAGTGCTTCCGTCAAACTTCTCGGTGTGAAAGACTGCCTGCTGTCGATCCAGGTATTCCTGTTTCGACATCGCCGGCTGGAACCGGTTGAGCACATCCGGGGCCCGTGCACCCTCCCCTGCCAGCAGGTCCAGCGCCATCATGGCTAGTGTCTTCGCCGGCGCGACATAACCGGCATCGTGGTCGGAAATGCACCAGTCGGTCTGGTGATGGGTTCCTGACCCACCTGTCATGACCGGGTGAAGTACCGGCATGATCTGGCTCAGGTCACCCGCGTCGGTAGATCCCCCCCCGTGGCCATAGTCCCGGTACTGCTCTTTCCCGAACAGGCTGCCAGCATTGTCCTTGAATACCTCCGAAAGAACCGCGTCATTTCTGAGAGGGAGGTTGCCTGGAACGGTTTCAATCACCACCTGGCACCCCATCGCCATGGCAGCACCTTTCAGTGAGCGGTCCACCTTGTGGGAGGCATCGAGTATCGCATCGGCCCGCTTGGCACGCACGTAGGTCTCCATCGTGACCTCGGCCGGGATAATATTTACCAGGTCACCCCCCTTGGTAATGATGGGGTGTACCCGAACACAATCCTCATCGGCAAATGTCTCGCGTTGGGCATTAATGGCACCGAGGGCCAACTGTGCAGCGTAAAGGGCATTGATCCCCCGCTGGGGTGACCCCCCGGCATGGGATGCTTTCCCGATGAACTTGATGTTCTTCGCCAGGAACCCGTTACTGGAGGGAGAGAGTCCCATGCTTCCCTCGGAAACATCCGGGCTGGTGGAATGGATCATGATCGCCATATCGATGTCGTCAAACTGGCCCAGCTGAACCAGTTCCTGTTTTCCTGTCAGGAAGGACGTCTGACCCGATTTCACCAGGCCGATGCGATAATCGATTTCCACGTATTCTTCGGCAGGAACGGCGAAGAATACCACGTTGCCGGCAAGCTCCTGGGCAATACCGGGCCTGGAGAGCCCGATCGCCGCTCCCATCAGCCCGGCAATCTGGGCATTGTGGCCGCAGGCATGCGCCGCACCAGTTTCTGGATCCGCCCGCGGATGCCCCGGCACCTGCAACGCGTCGAGTTCTCCCATCAGGGCAACGGTGGGACCTGGTTTTCCTCCCCGCAATACCGCCTTGACCCCCGTCAGTGCCAGCCCCTCTTCAAACTCCAGCCCCAGGCCATCAAGTGTTTCCTTCACTCGGTCGGCAGTACGGTGCTCCTTGAATCCCAGTTCCGGGGAATCCATGATCGCCTCGCCAATCTCGACGATGTGATCACGGGCACTGTCGATCGTCTCACAGACATCCTTTTTCAGCGACTCACAAAGACTCATCGAGGCCCCCTTTAAAAATTTACTTCGGCTGCTCCATCCCCAGCAGGCTGGCCGGGGTACGCCGGCACATCAGGTCGATCTCCTTTTCGGAGAAGCCTGCCGCGGCCAGGTCGAGGATAAATGCCTTGATCCCGTCGGTGGGAATCGGGTTCAGGTACTGCCCCAGGTCCGAGGAGAGGATAAAATGCTCCGCTCCCACAACCCGGATCGTACGCGCATAATC
>JAPYUD010000485.1:0-3118 GCA_029936215.1 Pirellulaceae bacterium
GCTCTGGACCTCCCCTGCGTGGCAGTGGCTACTCCTGGTTGCCCGGCTGGGTGCCGGTGTGGCACTGGTCGTTGGTTTCCGCAGCCAGCTCTCGGCGGCATTTGCCTGGCTCTTGACGGTCTCGATGCAGACGCGGGCTCCGATGCTGGTATCCGGTGGCGATGTCCTGCTGGCGATGATGCTGTTCTGGAGTATCCTGCTGCCAGTTGGCGCTCACTTTTCACTCGACGCCCGTCGGCGAGGTGCTCCAGCGCCAGGCGAGAGTGTCCTCTCGCTTGCCTCGGTCGGGGTGATGCTGCAGATCGTGATCATGTACTGGTATACCGCCCTGAGTAAATTGAACCCGGCCTGGCTTGGTGGTGATGCACTGGAAACGATTCTCGCGGGAGGGATGTTAACCAGGCCGCTAGGGAACCTGTTGCTGTCGATGCCGCTTCTGCTCAAACTGCTTACCTGGGGAACGCTCGTCTGGGAACTGGTGGGTCCGCTGCTGTTACTCTCTCCCTGGAAAACGCGCTGGCTACGGCCCATTGGGCTGGCCGGGTTTGTTCTGTTGCACGTCGGTATCGAGCTTTCCATCAACGTGCTGATCTTCTCCTTTAGTTCGCTGGCGGCCCTGCTAGTTTTCCTGCCAGCATCCACCTGGTCACGTTTGGATGAAGGCCGGCCTGCAGTCGAGCCCGGGCGGCCGGAGGCGACCGGCCGTGGACAGCTGCGACGACTTCCCTCGGCACTCGCCGCCAGCTGTATTGTCCTTGTACTGGTCTACAACGTGATTGGACTGACAGTGACCGGCCAGGGCCCCGGTTGGGCTGTCACCGTTCGGAAGATGGTCAGGATGGCACACTGGAACCAGCGGTGGAACATGTTCGATCAGCCCGAGGGGCTGGTCTACCGTTTCGTGGCTCGTGGTCGTCTGGCTGGGGGAAGGACGCTGGACCTGAACCGGGGAACGCCGCTCTCTGCCGAGGGGATGCTGACCAGGCCAGAGGATCCGATCCAGATTTCCACGTCGCGGCGGATATTGCTGATTCGTGAAATGGTCCGGAATGACAACTTCATTTTTCGCCAGCAGGTGGCCGAGTGGCTGGTGAAAAAATGGAATGCCGAGCATCGTGGAAGCGACCAGTTGCTGGAACTGGAATGGATGGTCTTTATCGGCCCCATGGACCAGCCTCCACCGGATTCGGAACTGCTGGCCTACGTGGATGCACGGGCCGATGGAGGTTACCGCTACGGGATGCGAGATGGACACTGGATCTTGAGGCATGATAACGGTGATAAAGCGGCCGAGGGAGATTATCGGCTCGGCCGGGAAGAAGGAGACTGGACTTTCTGGGATGAGCAGGGGAAGCGAACGAACATGGGTGGCTTCCGTGATGGCCTGCAGCACGGCAACTGGACCTACTACTTTTCCGGTGGTCGAGAAACAGTGGTCCATTACGAGGATGGACGAGTGGTAGAAGAGTCCCCATGACCTGTCAGCTTTTTCACCAGTTATAATGGCGTTCACCGATTTCTTGTGAGTGAGAAAAGAAGACGATGACCGGATTTTCCAGTGGCAGCGAGGAATTTTCCTCGCACATCAAGACAGTCGAACAGCTTGCCAGTTACCTCCAGGAGCTGCAGCAGCTTGCCACCGGGATGACCGAGGTGATCTCGACCAACGAGCAGGGACTGTTTCGCCCGGACCAGGAATTTCAGGTTCACACTCTGCTGATTGGCTACTGGCAATCCCGTAATGCGCTGCTGGAACTGGTGGGCTCGATCCGGGACGACGATCGCCTTTATGGTCCCCATGGTGATGTGCTCTTCCTGGTTGGCTTTTCGGCGGCCCTGATCCTGGTCGATAGTGCCCGTTTCCTTCGAGAAACCGTCCATGACCGTCCGATCGTGCGGCGGAAGCTGAACGAGGCGCAAGCGGAATTTGGTATTCCTGCCAACGTCTATGACACGGTGCAGAAGTCACTTTTGAGTGCACGCCATGCCTGGCACCTTTACCATGCCATCAAGTTCTACCGTGACAATGAGGAGCGGCTGCTGGCATGGGGTGAGAAGGATCCCGCACTCCGGCCAATGCTGCAAGTTATCGATCGACTGAAATTCCGCCTGGATGTACCGATTGCCCAGTTCGAGGCGGCCCGGCTGCGAAACCGTGCTGGGCAGATCGCCCGCACCCTGAAAAAAGGCCTGCTTGGCCGGGCCATTTACGGACTGCAGAAGCTCGGTGGCGTTGCACTGGCCAACCGGTATCTCAAGAAAGGGCACCAGCCGGCGATGCCCGAGCCAGTCTGCCAGCAGGTCACCGGTTTACTGCGTCCCGGGGACGTGCTGGCGGTGCGGAAGGAATATGCGGTGACCAATTACTTCCTGCCAGGCTACTGGCCCCACGTCGCACTCTACCTCGGGGATGCTGCCCAGATGCGGGAGTTGGGACTTGCCGAGTTGGAACATATCCAGTCCATCTGGTCCGAGTTGACGCCCGGTGGTGACGAATCCACGCCGCGGGTACTGGAGTCCAAGAAGGACGGGGTGTTGATCCGCTCGCTCGAGTCCCCCTATGCCTCCGACTCGATCATCGTCCTGCGTCCGCAGCTGGAACTGGCCGAGATTGCCGAGGCGCTTTCGCGGGGACTGAAGCACGCCGGCAAGGGCTATGATTTTGGCTTTGACTTTTCCAAGGCCGACCGGCTGGTCTGTACCGAGGTGGTCTACCGCAGCTTTGACGGGGTAGGAGACCTGAGGTTTCCGCTGGTCAAGCGAGCGGGGCGGATGACCCTCTCGGGCAACGACCTGGTCCAGATGAGCCTGGCCGGACAGTTCTTTGATGCGGTGGCGGTCTATGCGCCGATGTACAAGCCGAATGTTTGTACCGAGCACCAGGTCGAGTCGCTGGTCCAGCTCTGCATGCAGACAGACCAGGAGTAACAGACCAGGTGGTTCCTGTATTTCATCCCGGTCGGTGGTTAGAATGTCGCCTTTGACCTGACCTCCCCTTTCCTGAAAGAGACCTGATGGACGCTGCAAGACAGATTCACGAGTTGCTTGACCTGAGACAGGGAGCCGTGGCAATACGCTTCCAGGAGACTGCACCAGAGGGAATGTCACGAATCAGTAA
>JAPYUD010000486.1:0-3111 GCA_029936215.1 Pirellulaceae bacterium
AGCCGAGCAGCTGCACGTCCATGAACTGGAAACCAGGGCCATAAAGCGAGCTGAAAGGACCCTTGATGATGACGATATCCGAGATAATGCTTGAGTCGATCTTGCTCAGTACGGTGTCGAGGTCAATTCGTGCCGGCACCCAGTGAGAACCGGAAGCGGCCAGTCGCCCCACCCGGCTGCCGCGCACCCGCGGATCGTTGACAATCGGTGTTCGCCGCTGCAGCCCCACCCCGATCACCGAGGGAGATTTGCCAACCATTCCCCCACTGTCGGTGGTTGCTCTCGCCTTGGACTCGATACCGAGGAGTATGTCAGTGGTTGGCTTCAGTCCCTGCCTGCCGGCGCTGGAGAGCAGGTTCTTGCTGACCTCGTAAGTGGAGAAGAAATCCGTGTAGAACTTGTTGGCTGCAGCGGGCGTCTGCACGCGGGGGTCAAAATCGATCCGCGGCTTCAAGGTGGGTTGATCCTGCAGCAGGATGCTGACACCTAGCCGGCCAGGTTGAAGAAGGACGTCAGGCAGGTCGCCAATGAGGCGGGTGACGATCTCGGCATCTGGATCCCCGGCAGAGAGATCGGCGGGAAAACTGGAAATCAACAGCGCGGCTGCTATCAGCAGGCGAGCTCCCTGCGGACCGATACGAACGTGGCGTCGCATACCATCCCTCCCTGGATGAGCCTGGCGAGGCAGAACCGTTAAAACACGTATTACTGGTATTTTCGGTATAACCCGAGCCGTGACTTGATCGCCAAATCTGGATCCGAGGGCGAAAAATCAGCTTGGATCAGGGCGATTCAGGGAAAAATTGCTCCAGCAACCACTGCATGCGGGAATTTCCAGGTTGAACGTCCTTGAGCCAGTTTCGAGCGGCCAGGATGTTTTTCTCGGCTTCTGGCTTGTTCTCCCGGGCGCCGGCAATGAGTGCCGCGACCACATCATCCAGTCCACTCTTGTGCTGCCGTGCCTGGCGGGCTGCTGTGAGAGACTGGTCAGCGTCCCCCAGTTTGTCCAGCAGCAGCTGCGCGTGGGAGAGCAGGTTCTGGTAACGGGCATTTGCAGGCACCTGTTCGACACAACTGCCGGCGAGTTCCAGCGCCCGCACCAGGGTCTCGTCGTTTTGTAGTGAGGGATGGTGAATAATCAACCGGGCAAGCAGGAACTGTTTTTCGGCGAAAGGTTCCCGCTGTAACACCTGTTCCCATTGCTCGACAGCTTCCTGCCAGCAGGCGAGTGCCTCATCCGGCCGATCCAGTTTCGTGAGGATTTCTCCCTTGCGAGCCAGCAGGCTGGCGCGGTCACTACGATAAGCATGATTAACCTCGACCAGGTCGATGAGCTGGGCCGTTTCCTCCAGGGATTCATCAAGTAGTTTTTCTGCGGTCTCCAGCTGGCCCTCTGCGACTTCAACATCTGCCAGCTGGCGACGGGCGATAGAGAGTCGCTGGACGAAATCGATGACCTGGTATTGCTTTACGAGTTCATTAAAGAGGTAGACGGAATTACTAACGTGGGTCCGGGCCGGTGCGAGTTCCGCCCTGGAGAGGTAGCAGCGTCCGAGCATCTGGGTACTGGTAGCGAGGCCCTCGGTGATACTTGGCAGGGGTGACCGCGCCAGGAGTTCCTTGTAGATTGTTGTGGCCCTTGAGAAGGACGCGGTGGCAGACTCGAGATCATCGACCTGAAACTGGAGCTGGCCCAGGTCGACCAGGGTGATTGCCAGGGCTTCCCTGAACGCCGGGATATCGGGAACCACTACCACCAGCAATTCATATGATTCCAGGGCCTGCTTGTAGGCAGTTTCTTCGGCGGAAATGTTCCCCAGTGATCTCATTGTTGAGGCAAGCGAGATTAAAAGTGCGGCACGGGACTGGAGGTAATCGGGATTCTGGCTTTCCGTTTCCAGGAGCCTGTCGAACTGCTCAACGCCCTGCTGGAAATCTTTTGCTGCCTGGTCGACCTCTCCTCGCTCGTACTTGATCAAGCCAGCCAGGTTGAGGGCATTCCCCATGTTGACAGCCAGGCTCGAGTCACGAGGGTTTGCCCGCTGGAGCGTTCGGAAGAGGGCAAGCGATTCCACGGCGAGTCCTTCGGACTCTCCGATCTTTGCCATCTCGTAGTGCAGGTTGGCTGTATTCCCCAGGGCAATGGCCAGGGACTTCTGCAGGCTGGCATCCTCAGGCCATTTCCCCCCAAGGTCTCTCAACTGCTGGACCGTTACCTGGAAGAGCTGGCTCGATTGGTCCAGGTCCTCCTGTAACTGGTAGAGAATGGCCAGCTTGATCTGGGAGGTGGCAAGTTCCCTTTCAGGTTCGATGTTACCAGGTTGGGCTTTCTTGAGATCAGTGAAGACCTGTCTCGCCTGCTGGTAGGCATGTTCCGCCTCGGGAAGCTGGTTCAGGATCCTGCGAGCATCACCAAGCCTCAGGTACGCCCGTCCCCTTTCCAGCTGGATTTCCAGGTCATCACTTTTCTGGGAGGCAAACTGCTCGTAATCGGCAGCCACTTTTTCAAGCAGCCCCTGCCGCATCCGTTGGACTCCCGGGTAGTGCTTGAGAACCTCGCTGATACCGGTCAGGGAGGTATCCACGGCGTTACGGGCCTGGCGAAAATTGTCCAGGGCCTCAATTCGCCGCTTCTCGGCAAGGTCACGGGCGATCACGGCCAGGCGTTCCGATTTCTCGGCCTGGGTGCGTTGAAGAGATTCCTCGTTCTTGGCCCGGTTAATAGAAATTGCCGCCACAATCGAGATCGAGGCAATGATTACCAGGGAGGCGGCAGTGGCCAGGGCCCAGCTACGGTGTCGGCGCAGCCAGCGGCCAAATCGCTGGGTCAAGGACTCGGGATAGACACTGACCGGTTCATCAGCAATCCAGCTTTCAATATCAGCAGCCAGGTGCTGGGGTGTGTGGTAGCGATCCTCCGGTTCCAGCGCCATTGCCTTGAGGCAGATCGCTTCCAGGACGGCAGGGATATGCTTGTTGAGGCATCGTGGTGGAGGGAAATTGCCGGTACGTACTCTGTCGGTGATTTCCATCAAGTCCGAACCAGAGACCGAGGATTTCCTGGTGAGCAGGTAATAGAGCGTTGCACCGAGGCTGTAGATATCACTGGGA
>JAPYUD010000487.1:0-3098 GCA_029936215.1 Pirellulaceae bacterium
GCTGACAAGCATCAGGAAATCGGTCGCCTGCAGCCGGTCATGGGCCAGTTCGGTGACCGAGCCGAGTCGTCCTCCGGACGCAAGTAGCGGGATATGAACCGATTCACTTGTCTGCCGGTTTTCCCAGCTTGTGTTGTTGATGTTGTAGACCTCGGTCGATCCCGGCAGTTCGGCCATGGCGACGACGGGCAGCGGTGTCTGTTCCGCCGTCGGGATCGACGAAGGATCGCGAACTGACCAGCTGATCGCCATCAGGCACTCCCCGGCGAGCAAACTGCCAAAGGCCTGCGGTGAGGTGAGTTCTGCATTTCCGGCCTGGAACTGCTGGCATTCCACCAGTTCCTCCAGTGCTCGTCGGAAGGGGGGGCCGGCGATTAACGGCTGCATGCTGATGAAATCAAATAGGCCGGAATACTGGTTGCGGTGCCGGGCATAGCCGGCGGCCCGGGCCAGCAGCGTGATCGCTGCATCACCACTGCTGGTTGGTTCGGCCACGACGGCCGGGAAAAGAGGTTCCTTCTGTTCGCTGCGAAACGCGTCGAGTCTCCGGCAGACCTCCAGATAGTCGGTCCAGGTGGCCGGCGGCTGAAGCCCGAGTTCCTGAAAGATGTCCCGCCGGTAGGCCAGCATGGGCTGGGGGGAACCAAGGGAGACAGCATAAAGATCACTACCCCAGCTGACTTCCACCACCCGCTGGTTGTCGAGTACCGCCTCGCCGCTCCAGCCTGTTTCCCCTTTTGGGAATGACAGTGGCTGCAGGTGTCCTGCCATGGCCAGTTCGCCGATCATTGCGCTGGGGTAGACGACGACGTCGGCCAGTAATCGTTTGGTGCCGAGAAGCTCCTCGAGAGAACGTTCTCGCAGCTGGATTTCATCCCCATCGTGTGCCAGCCACTGGGTCCGGATTGACTGGGCCAGCGCCGGAGAATCGACCACCACCACTCGCAGTGGAAGGGGCCGGGTCCCTTCCTCAAGGCCAGCGTTTTTCTCCACGCCGTTGCCGGAACAACCCGCCACGAGCAGCATCGCCAGGCCTGTAAGCAGCTGTACAGGAGTCCTGTTGGCAATGGAAAGGCTATCATGCATGGGTGGAAACCTGGAAGGTGGGGCGTCGGTGGCAACAGCATTGATACGTGTCTGTGGCGGGAACCGTTCGCTCTGTCTCGTTGCAGCAGGTTTTTACAAGGTAGTACAATCAGCGTTTCCCCGTTACCCCTTATTTATCGACACCCGGCCTGCTGGAAGGACACGAAATTCATGAGCGCGTTCCTGGGAATTGACATTGGTACCTCGGGCACCAAGACCCTGCTGGTGAGCGCCACCGGCAAGATCCTTGCCGAGGCGAGCGCCACCTATCCCTGTTACCATCCCCGCCCGCTCTGGAGCGAACAGGATCCGGAGGACTGGTGGAAGGCGACGGTCAAGACGGTCCGCGCGGTGATTCGCAAGACGGGAACCCGGCCGGCCGAGATCAGGGCAATCGGACTCTCGGGCCAGATGCATGGCTCGGTCTTTCTGGACAGGAATGACAAGGTGCTTTGCAAGGCGCTGCTCTGGAATGACCAGCGTACGGCGCAGGAGTGCGCGGAGATCGAGAGTCGTGCCGGGGGGCGTAGGAAACTGATCCAGATGGTGGCCAACCCGGCGCTGACCGGGTTTACCGCTCCCAAGATCCTCTGGTTACGCAATAACCGGCCGCGACTGTTTGAGCGAACCCGCAAGATCCTGCTTCCCAAGGACGATGTCCGTAGGCGGCTGACCGGGGAGTATGCCACCGACGTGAGCGATGCCAGCGGGATGCTGCTGCTGGACGTTCGTCGCCGCAACTGGTCTTCAACGCTGCTTTCCAGGCTGGAACTGGACCCGGATCTTTTTGGTCGCTGTTACGAGTCGGAGGAGGTGACCGGCACCCTGACGGCAGCAGCCGCTCGCACGCTCGGCCTGACAACCGATTGCAAGGTGGTCGGCGGTGCCGGGGACTGTGCGGCAGGGGCAGTCGGAACCGGGGTGGTCAAGCCAGGAGTGCTTTCCAGCTCGATAGGCACGAGTGGAGTGATGTTCGTACATAGTGACAAAATGGAAGTGGACCCATGTGGCCGCCTGCATACCTTCTGCCACGCGGTGCGGGGCAAGTGGCACATGATGGGAGTCAGCCTGACTGCGGGCGGTTCCCTTCAGTGGTTTGTGGACAACCTCTGCAGCCAGCTGGCAAAAAATGGGCAGGATCCCTACAAGGTGCTGAACCGCGAGGCAGCAAAGATCGCGGCGGGGAGCGAGGGATTGCTGTTCCTGCCCTACCTGGCTGGGGAGAGAACTCCACATGCCGACCCGGACGCGCGTGGTAGCCTTGTCGGCCTGACTCTCAAGCATACCCGCGGCCATGTCACCCGGGCGGTGATGGAAGGTGTCACGTATGCAATGCGGGACAGCCTGGCGATTATCGAATCGATGGGTGTGCCGGTGAGACAGGTGCGGGCGTCCGGTGGAGGTGCAAAGAGTGCGCTCTGGCGACAGATGCAGGCGGATGTGTTTGGCAAGAAAGTGGTCACCATCAATACCGAGCAGGGGCCAGCCTACGGGGTTGCCCTGCTGGCCGCTGTCGGTGCCGGCGAATACAAGAACATCAGCGAAGCCTGCGCGGCGACCATCAAGGTGGTTTCCGAAACCGTGGTGGATCGCGCCAGCAAACGAAAGTACGACCAGTGTTTCCCCCTCTTCCAGGAACTTTACCAGTCGCTCAAGGGTGACTTCAAACAGATCAGTGCCCTGGAGAGTTAACGCGGAGAGGGCATGGCCCTGATATCGAAGATGACCAGCCTGCCAGGCAACCATAACCCGGAAAGCGTGCCAGCTGACGGCGCCAGCGGCAAGGGCCGTTGGCTTGAATGCGCCTTGGCCGCGGCCTGCCTGATACTGTTGACCGGGGGGCCGGCGCCTGGTGTGAACGAGGCGCATTACCTGGTGCAGGCCAGACACTACTGGAATCCGGGCTGGTGTGGGGGAGATTTCTTCCTGCAATCGCAGGATGCACACCATGTTTTTTTCTGGACAATCGGTTGGCTCACGCAGTGGCTGTCGCTCCCCGCGGTGGCTTGGAT
>JAPYUD010000024.1:0-17065 GCA_029936215.1 Pirellulaceae bacterium
GTCAAGCTCCTCAGCGACCTCCATCTGCAGGTCAACCGGGAGCGACATGAAAACCGGACCGGTGGGTGGAGTGAGAGCAACCCGGGCCGCTCGGCGAAGGGCAGACGGGAGGTCCTCGATCCTCTGAACCTCAACCGCCCACTTGGTCCAGGGCCGGACAACCGAGATCATGTCCCCGCCCAGGATAGGTTCTTCAAACATCAACCGCCGGTCCTGCTGCCCTGCAGTAACCAGCAAGGGAGTTCCCTCGCGGTAGGCGTTGTAGAGCATTCCCATCGCATTCCCGAGGCCGCAGCAGATGTGCAGGTTCACCACTGCCAGCTGGCGCGAGGCCATGCTGTATCCGTCCGCAATCGCCATCACCGGAACTTCCTGGAGTCCGAGGATGTACTTGAAACGTTTATCCACTGCCAGCGCATCGTTGAGCGGAAGCTCGGTGGAGCCGGGATTGCCGAAGATATATTCGACACCAAACTCCGAAAGCATCTCCAGGAAGGCCTCGACACCCGTGATCGCCATGAACAACACCCGTTCTCACTAACTGTGGATACCAACGACGTCAGGAAAACGTCAGGGACGAAGTCGTATGATAACGGTGCAGACAACAGGCAGGAAAGGGAACGACGGTGGATTTCAGTCCAGCGGCGCTCCTGGCAAGAGGCAGGAGAGAATCTCTCACCGCCTCATTTCCAGCGGGTAATAGGAGGAAATACGGTCCTCGGGCCGAGGGGGATCACTGTGCCAGCTGTTCCAGAAGATCTCACCACATCCCAGGCAGTTCACTCGCTCCTCGATACGTTCTCGCCGTGAACGGTATGCTTCGCCAGGCAGGGACCTTTCGCCTGACAGGAGAGTGCCCGCAAGCAGCTGCGGACGGTCACAGGGAGGGACCTGGACATAGCCAGGCTTCGGTGCATGGATGTCCAGGTTTCTCATCGACTGGCGTGCCTGGCCACAGCCTGCCATCAGGCAGATCACCAGGCCGAGTGACAGCATGGAAAAGAACCTGGCAAAAGATGCACGGTCTGCCACTGGACGTCCCCCCAACAACGATCTGTTTCGTCACTTGGTATCGGCACATCGACGGGCCAGAGATCGACAAAACCGGCATAATCCTGACAGCTTCTCAGTTCCAGGGACAACGCGCAGCCATCCCTGTCAAAATAGGGAATTGGGGTGAACTTTACGGCCACTGATCGGCTTCTTTCCAGACCAGGAATCTCTCATTCTCAGCAGCACTCCCCTTACTCGAGATTGGCAATCAACAGGTCACCCATCTGGCTGGTCGACAGGTCGCCCCCCAGGTCCGGTGTCCCCTGCCCGCTGGCCAGCGTCTTTTCCACCGCTCGCCTGAGCTGACCGGCCGCCTCTGTCTCGTCCAGGTGGTCAAGCATCATGGCGGCACTAAGCACCGATGCCACTGGGTTGGCAATCCCCTGGCCGGCAATGTCGGGGGCCGAACCATGTACCGGCTCAAACATGGAGGGAAAGTCACGCTCCGGGTTAAGGTTGCAGCTTGGAGCCAGCCCCAGGCCGCCGCTGAGAATTCCCCCCAGGTCGGTCAGCAGGTCACCGAACAGGTTAGAAGCAACCACCACGTCAAAGGACTCGGGCTGGCGGACGAAGTTCATTACCGCGGCATCACAGTGCTGCTTGCTTGTCTCCACGTCCTCGTATTCGCCCCGGATCTCTTCCCAGATGTCATCCCACATAACATAGGAGTAACGCTGGGCGTTGGACTTGGTGATCATCGTCATCGTGCCGCGTCGGGTGCGGGCCATCTCGAAAGAGAACCTCAGGATCCGCTCCACCCCCTTGCGTGTGTGCAGTGCCGTCTGCACGGCAACTTCCTCCGGGTCTCCCTGCTTGAAACGCCCACCATTGTCGATGTACTCGCCCTCGGAATTCTCGCGGATGACCACCAGGTCAATCTCGTCAGAACCCTTCTCCGCCAGCACGCTCTTGAGCCCCGGGTAAAGCCGCGCCGGTCGAACACAGGCATACTGGTCAAAAGCCTGGCGAATTCGAACCAGCGGTGCGAGCGTGATATGGTCAGGAAGCTCCGCGGGCCAGCCCACCGCTCCAAGGAAAATCGCATCAAAACCTGCCAGCACCTCGAGGTAATCGTCAGCCACGACTTTTCCGTTTTGTTGCCAGTACTCAAATCCCCAGGGAAACTCCTGCCACTGGAATTGAACGCCGCCAAGCTGCTCAAGCAGCCGGACCGCTTCCGCGGTTACCTCGGGTCCAATCCCGTCACCGGGGTAAAGGGCAATGCGGTAGGCATTTTCTGCCATCATCTTGAAACCACTCCTCGATCCCTTGATCAACAAACCCTGCCGGCAGCAGGAAACAGTTTACCTGGCCTGTTTAAGCCACTCCCAGACAACCCAGCCGACCCTTGCCATGGAGACACCTGAGCAGTTCTCCGGACGGTCCTGCTCGGTATGCCAGTAAGAGGTATTCAAGCCAGGACGGGGATAATCGAAATCGATCAGGTCACAGGTGGGAATCAGGGCCACCTGGTTCAGTGGCAGGTGGTCATCCCGGATCTCGTGCCGGGAGCGAGCTCGAAATTCCTTGACCCCCAGGCGAGCAGCGGTTTTCCAGATATCAAAGACCAGGGACCGGGCATATCGCATGCTGTTTATCTCGTAGTAAATCTGTAGATCCTTGTCCGCTACCATGTCGAGCAACACGCCCCACTTGTACTGGTACGGGGGCGGGTCATTCCGGTAAGACCGGGCAAAGTGCATCGAACCCAGGAAATACTCTCCCCCTTTTACCTGGAAGACAAACTCCTCACCATCAAAGAGGACAAAATCGATTCCATAGGGGCCCTTGTAACTACCCATCAGGTGGCCAAGCTCAGCGAGCAGGGCAGTCCCGCTCGCCCCGTCATTGGCTCCCACAAAAGTCCCCTGGGGATTCCTGGGATCCTGGTCAGGGAAAGGGCGGGTATCGTAATGGGCCGCGAGCAGGATCCGTTCTTTTTTTTCCGGGTGCCAATGGACGATCATGTTCTGCATCTGAACTCGCGATCCATCCAGCGGATGCCGGATATCAAATTCCTGCATCTGGACTGTCGCTCCGAGCTTGGTGAAATGTTCCCGCAGCAGGGCCTGTTGACGTTTCATCCCCTCGGAACCGCTGATGCGAGACCCGATTGCACAAATCTTCTTGAGCCAGGAAAAACAACGATCAGCATCGAGCGGAATCTCCTTCAGACCTGCCTGCTGCCCGGTCTCAAAAAGGGCGTGGACCTGCTCGGTCGTCCGTGCGATCTCGAGCTGTTGCCGCAAATCGGAGGTCAGCAATCCACGTTCATGAAGCAGTCGCAGGGCCTCTCCACGCTCTGCCGCCAATCCCGGGGCCAATGACTCGCCGTTGGAATGGAAGGTGACGAGGTAAATCCCGGCGAGAATCGCAAGGAAGGCAACAAGGATCGTGAATTGTGATCTCTTGCTGGAAAACATCTACGAGCCCTTCAACTGGAATCATCCATGGCAACTGTTCCACTGCATTTTAGGCAAACGTTGGTCGTGGTCCAAGGTGATCAGGCAATCTCGGCTTGAGTTAAATCAATCGTATGTCTTACAATTCCCATTCTCAATTCCTAACCAGCTATTTTCCCGAGTGAAACGAGTTTCTGATGATTAACATTCCGGAAGTGACGGACTTACACAGGGCCATGGTTACCCGCTGGCATGCGCAGGACGTCGACAATCCCTACGACGGTTTCATGGCTCTTGTCTGTGAACAGTTCAGTTTTAATTTCCTGCTCTGGCATGAGGAAGATATCGCCCGCAGCCCGGATGTGGGAGATACCAGGATTGCCCAGGTCAAGCGAAAGATCGACGGGCACAACCAGAACCGGAATGACTGGATCGAAAAAATTGATGACTGGCTTACCGAGCAACTGGAAACAGCTGGCCTGGTTCCCGAGGACGGGGCCCCGATGAATACAGAGACCCCCGGAAGCGTGGTCGACCGGTTAAGCATCATGGCCCTGCGAATCTATCACATGCAGGAGCAACGGGACCGGGACGATGCAACCGAGGAGCACCGGGCCACGGTCGAGCAGAAGCTCGCCGTCTGCATGCTGCAACTGGATGAACTTGGTGCCGCCCTGGAACACCTGCTGACATGTATCCAGGCCGGAAAAGTCCGTCACCGGACATACCGTCAGTTCAAGATGTATAACGATCCGACGATGAATCCCTATCTCTACAAGGCCCAGCAGCGCCAGGCAGGTTAGTTGCCCGCTCCGGGAGTTGATTCTGCATGCCCGGCAGAAGGCAATCTGGTAAACTGGGAGCGGTGATAACGGCAACCGGTTTTTCTTCCCCTTCCGTGCGAGCTGGATAATGATAAAGCGGCTTCGTCGGCTGGTTTCCAGGGTTCCCCTGCTGGCAGTGGCGCTGTCTGCTTTCGCTTGCCTGTCTCTACCGGCCTGGCAGGTCGAGAGCCCTGCCAGCAGCGAAAAGATCCAGGGCTGGATTAACGACCTCAGCGCGAGGCGGTTCATCGTCCGCGAGGAAGCCCGGCTGCAACTTGTGGCAGAGGGTCCTGCCGTGATCCCTCAACTGGTCAAGTCGATTGGCGGACAGAACGTGGAGGGAACCGCCCGCTCGATTTTTGTCCTCCAGGAACTGGCGTCCAGCAACGACCTGGCCATCGAGGCAGAGTCGCGAGAGGCACTGGGCACGCTTGCTCAGCAGGCTGGTACTACGGTCGGCCGCAAGGCAACCCGTGCGCTGGTCATCCTGGATGAACGACGAGAGGAAAAATCGATCCTTGCCCTGCGGGCACTCGGCGCCTCGATCGGCTCTGAGTACATCGTGATCGGTACGGAAGCCCAACAGATGATGACCGCCAGGATCAACGACCAGTGGCAGGGGACACTAGCAGATCTTCAACGCCTGAAATGGATCCGTTCCATCGACCACCTTGCGTTGGAAGGTGACAAGGTCACCGACGAGTGGATGCAATACATCAAACCGATGGAGGGACTGCGCAGCCTGGAACTGAAACGGACCCGCATCACTTCCAGCGGGGCGGGCCAGTTGAAGGATCACCCCGGCCTGATGAGCCTGGATGTCAAGTACTGCCCCCTGAATGACGACGTGATGTCGCAGCTGGCTACGATCAGCTCACTTCGTTTCCTCAAGCTCTACGGAACGCAGGTGACAGTGGAATCGGCAGCTCTGTTTGCAGAAAAACAGATGGCCGTGGAGGTGGATCACCGGCTTGGTGCGTTTCTTGGTGTGGCCTGTCCCCGCGCGCCAGATCCCTGTTTTGTTAATAGCGTGCAAAGTGACACGGCAGCCGCGCGTGCAGGAATCAAGGCAGGTGACTTGATCATCGAGTTTGACGATGAAATTGTCCGGAGCTTTGATGACTTGAAAAGACTGATCAGTCGCCACAAGTCCGGAGACAAAACAACACTGGTGATGATTCGGCCCGGGATTCCACAATCATTGACAGTACAAAAAACCGAGCAACTCAAGTTCAACCTGCAACTCAAGAAACATGCTCTGGGACTTGAAATCACCGGCCTGGAGATGAAATCACCCTGGTATGCCCGTGGGTTACGTCAGGGAGATGTGATCAATGTCTTCGGTAACCAGTCGGTCCTGGACGCCACGATGATGGAAGACCAGTTCAAGATGGCCGAAGAAAACGAAATGCTGAATATCACCCTGTACCGCAAGCCTGACAAGAAAAAAACAGACGTCACCTTTGGTGAATGGAAGTAGCCAGGCGAAACCGGGTGAGATTCAATGTGCAATCCTGACAGGCCCCTGTTATCCTTGTTTGGCACACTCCTGCTGCCGGTAATCATCCCCCCGTCACGTGAAGGACTTTATCCATGGTAGATATTTCCAGGCGACAATTCAGCCAGCAGACGGTCTCGGCACTGCTCACCTATTCCCTGCTGGAGACGCTCTTTAACCGTGACATGCTGGGAGCGGAAATCAAGCCGGAGGCAGCCCAGTGGATCAAGAACCTGCATGAAATGAGCACCGACCTGAAGGGCAAGAAACTGACCCCGGTCCAGTGGCAGGAGCACGTGGAATCCCTGATGACCAAGGTCAACCTGCCCGACCTGCTGAAGTTCATCGACTTCGAGAAACGTGAGGCCGTGCCATTTAGGGATAAGGGCGAGAGATCGATCCGGTTCAAGTTCCCCGAGGTCGAGGGCCTGCCAACCAACCTGGTTTTCGGGCACCAGGTTTTCAAGCTCAAGAAAGGACAGTCGGTTGTGCCGCATGGCCACAACAACATGGCCACGGCATTCCTGATCATGAAGGGGGATTTCCATGGCCGCCTCTACGATCGACTCGAGGATAGTGATGATTTCATGATCATCCGACCAACCGTTGACCAGAAATTCAAGGTTGGCGAGGCGTCCTCCATCTCGGACGTCAAGGACAATGTTCACTGGTTCGAGGCAACCGGCAAGGAAGGGTACATTTTCAATATCCATGTGCTCAACCTGAACGAGAAAACCAGCGGACGGGTCTATATTGATCCCAAGGGTGAGAAACTCGACGGTGGCCGGATCAAGGCTCGTCGTATTGATGCTGGCGAGGCAATCAAGCTCTACGGTTGATCCAGCAGGACAAAAGAGAAGTCCTTTCACTCCTGGTAACGGGACGGAGCTATCGCGTGGATCTTCAACTCGCGGGTGACAATGCTGTCGTCGTCGGTGCCGCCCAGGGGATCGGGCATGCCATCGCAACTGCCTTCGCCGCAGAAGGCGCCAACGTTGCTCTCTGGGATATTGCCCCCTCGGTTGCAGATGTCGCCGCGGAACTTGATCGTGATTCCGCTGGATCGGTAAACGGACAACAGGTGGATGTCACGGATGGGGCAGCGGTGCAGCGAGCTGCAGCCGAGGCATCCAGCCAACGTGGCCAGATCCATCACCTCGTTTATGCTGCGGGTACCGGTTCCGGAAAGTACGGGTTCCCCTTCTGGAACCTGGATCCTGCTGACTGGCCCCGCGTACTGGATGTCAACCTGGTCGGGGCAGTCCGCGTGGTGCATGCCTTCGTCCAGCCACTGATCGATGCCGGCCGCGGCTCGGTACTGCTGGTCAGTTCCGTTGCCGGACAGGTGGGCTCTCAAACCGATCCACCCTACAGTGCTGCCAAGGCGGGCTTGATCAACTTCACACAGTGTGCCGCCCGCGACCTTGCCGGACACGGAATCCGGGTCAACTCGATCGCCCCGGGGATGATCAAGACCGCGCTGAACAGGTCCGTCTGGGAGGCCTGGCATGCCAACCAGGACTCTTCCGAGCAACTTGACTACGAGGAGTGGGCCAAGGAAAAGATCCGCTCGGCGACCCCCCTGGGACGCTGGCAAGAGGCCAAGGACGTGGCCCACATGGCGATCATGCTCGCTTCAGAGCAATCCCGGAACATTACCGGTCAGACCATCAACGTCGACGGCGGCCAGGTGATGCACTAGGCCAGGGCTGATCACTTCGCCGCCTCGATGACGCTCAACCAGGGATCGTGCCGACGGATCGTCATTTTTGGAATCGCATAGCTGGCCATTCTCACCCGCTCGCCCGCCTTTCCCACGATCTTCAGCGGACCGGACAAGGGGGGCGATGATCCACTGAATTTCAGCTTCACCTTCTTGGCCGAATCTCCTTCCCCGGCCGAAACGACCGCCGGGCAGCTGATTCCGTCTGGTAACCCCTCGACGGTCAACTCCACCTCTTCCTTGAACCCCTGGATTCGCTCGATCGTCACCTCGATCTCCAGGTCCTCGCCTGACTTCATCACCAGTTTGTCGGCCGCCAGGCCGAGAGAGAAATCCGCCTGCGGCTCAGAAACAGTCAGCCGGTAGACAAATCGAAAACCCCCGTCCCGGTGCAGGTCACGGACAACCAGCTGGTACTCGCCATCGGCAGGAGGAGTAAAGCTCAACAGCGGGTCCCTGTTTTTGGAAACATCATCCACCTCGCCAAGCACCTTGCCTTCCATGTCCAGCATCTGCAGCAGCGGATCCATCGGAAACCCAAGAGCCCGGGACTCAATCCGGGCGACAATCGGAGTCCCCTTTTTCCCCTGCAGGAGAAAAGTGTTCGACGAGCGTGGCCGGGCCACGCGACCGCTGATAACGACAGGCATCTGGATCGGTCGAGGCTCGTCCGAATCAACCACCAGGCTCTCACAGTCCACGACGGTGAGCAGGCCCAGGTTACCGGGAAACAGGTTTCCCGGCTGGAGCAACTGGCGATCACCTGCTGGCTCCACCTCCATGCCAAAGCTGCCGTCAGCAGGCAGGTTCCATCCCTGTGCCACCAGACGGGTGGACACGGTGCGGGTCACCGCCAGCGGCATCACGTGATCAACAAATTGCTGGCTGGTGATTGCCAGGCGGTAAACATACGTGGCGGCACTGGAAAAACCGATCGTGCTGTTAGGGGTTTCCGGGAAGGCAAACAGGCGAACCAGGTATTCGCCCGTCCTTGTTACGGGAAAGGCAAGCTGGGGATCGAGTCCCTGTTCATCATCGTTCTGGGCAAGGATGAAACCGTTCTCGTCACAGACTTGCAGGACCGCGTCCATCGGTGATGCCAGCACGTTGTTGCCAAGCAACGATGCGACCAGCACCTGCCCCGCCTCCACCTTCACCCGGAACTGGTCCACATCACTGGAGGATCCCAGGCGGCCATTCACCGTGCGTGGGCCTTCCACCAGGTTGGCCTGTTTCCCGTTATTGTTCGGTTCCACCTCGCTGGTCTCCTTCACCCCTCCAACAAGGAAAGGCCTGAGCGAGGAGACTCCCTGGTCACTGGAGAGCCTGAGGAAGTAGACGCCGACGGGAACGTCGGGACCAACAACGACCGTCAGACGCCCCTTCTCTTCTTCCGCTGTCACCTCGATTCCGTCATGGTCGACCCAGCACTTCACAGGCCAGGGGTCGGTGGCACCTCCCACCGTCACTTTCTCGGTGGTCGTGCCACGGGCAAAGCCCGCTGGAAAGAGATAGGCCAGGCCGGGAGGATCGGCATACAAAGCGGCCGACATCAGCAGGCCCATGAGAAAGACCAGGGCTAGCACGATTTGTCTTGGCGGGGCGTTCACGTCGAAGCGGGTCATCCCATCAACTCGTCAATCGGCCTGGCGTCACTGACCAGGTGTACCGGGCGGCCTTCAGGGGTGTAGACGATTTTTCCTGGATCAATACCCAGTTTACGGTAGACCGTGGAGACGAAGTTCTCCGGGGCAAGCACACGCTGCTGGGCTGAGTAGCCCTGCCGGTCAGTCGCCCCGACAATCTGCCCTGCCGGGGTCTGGCCACCGGCAAACATCACCGACATTGCATTGGACCAGTGGTCCCGGCCACCCCGGCTGTTGACCTTGGGTGTCCGTCCAAACTCTCCCAGTGCCACAACCAGCGTCGATTCGAGCATGCCACGCTCTTCCAGGTCCTTCACCAGGGCAGCGATGGTGGATTCAAACGGTGGCAGCTTGCTATCAAGTGCGCTGAAAATCGTCCGGTGGTGGTCCCAGCCACCCTCGTAGAGCGTGATAAAGGGGACCCCTGCCTCGACAAGTCGACGAGCCAGCAGGGCCCGCTGTCCAAAGCCGTTACGGCCGTAGCGGTCACGGGTCTTCTCCGGTTCCTGGTGAATGTCGAAGGCCTGCTGGGCACGCGTGGAGGTCACCAGCTGGTACCCCTGCTGGTAGAACTGGTCAATCGACCTGACTGGATCCCCCGCCCGCTCGTCAGCAATCCTCAGCAACTGGTCCATCGACTGGCGCAGTTCACGCCGCGAGCCAAAACGTTCGCCACTGAGCCCACTCGGCAGGGCCACGTCTCGGACACGGAAGTTCTCGTTACTGGGGTCATCCGAGACAACGAATGGAGCATAGCGGGCACCGAGGAAATTCGGGCCGCCGGAACGGGACATGCGGGGCATGGAAAAATAGGAGGGAAGGCCATCCGGCGCACCTACCTCCGACGCGGTTACCGATCCCATGCTCGGGTGGAAGCTGACAAAGGCACCACACCCAACAGGAATTCGCGGCGGAGTCCCGGTCATCATGTAGTGATTCCCGGCGCCGTGGTTTCCCTGGTTATGCCGGATCGACCGGACGATCGCCAGCTGATCAGCCATCGCGGCCAGCTGACGGCAGTGCTTGGAGAAGAAAACCCCGGGCATGCTTGTCTGGATTGTCTCGTACTGGCCCCGGACTTCCTGCGGGGCATCCGGCTTGGGGTCAAATGTCTCGTAGTGGGTCGGGCCCCCGTCCATCCAGATCAGGATGCAGGCACGAGCCTGACGTGGTGACGTGGCATCCTCCGAGGCGGTCGCCCGCAGGGCATCGGCAAACCCCACTCCCAGCAGGCCACCCAGGCCAACTTGAAGGCAATCTCGTCGAGAGAGACCCTGGCAATTCTTGTGGATTGTCATCAGTGTTTATCTCCAGGCCCGCCTGCCAAACGACCGGCGGCGTACAACTAGTCCTTGATAATGAACTCCGGGGTATTAAAGATCGCCCATAGAATATCTTCGGTCGCCCGTTGCCGGGTCATGTCTTTTTCCTGGTAAACCGAGGTGCAAACCTGGCGTTCCTCTTCACTCGGAAAGCGGGCATAACACCACAGGTAAATTTCATCGACAATCTGTTCGGTTGTCAAATCACTTTTCGCCCAGCGGGCAGCGTTCCCCTCGTCCGACGTGATCTTGGAGTGGATATTCGGGGCATTCATCAGGTGCAGTGCCTGGGTCACTGTCGACTCGCCAGTGCGATCGCAGGGAGGATCCTGGTTCGGGTCGGGCCGGCCAAACGTGTCCAGGAATAACGAGCTGACCCGGTGCGTCCAGATCTGGTTGGTCCTTGAATCCGAAACCATCCCACTATGTTGCTCGTGTACACCGGTAATGTCGCTGACCGCATCGACCAGCACCTCGGCCCGAAGTCGCTGGCGGTAGTGCCGCGAGTAATTCTGGGTATCGGCAACGTTCCGCTCGGTCGGTTCACTCCGCAAGCTGTAAAGATGCGACCTGGCGATCGTGCCGATCAAGGACTTCAAATCGTAATCACTCTGCTGGAAGTGCTCGGCAAGTTGCTCCAGCAACGGTTCATTGGTCGCCGGGTTGGTCGCCCGCAGGTCGTCAACCGGTTCCACCAGTCCCCGCCCCATCATGTCAGCCCATATCCGGTTGACAATCACCTTGGCAAAGAAGGTGTTCTCCCGGGACGTGATCCAGCGGGCCAGGGTATCCCGCTGCGTCTCGTTTTCAACCAGCTCGACTTCCCCATACAGGGGCCGGGGAGGCAGTGTCTCCCCCGTCAGCGGGTGGGAGACCGATCCACTCTTGGCCGTCATGATGATCTCCTCGCCACCGGAGATCGGGGGTGAGAGTCCCGTCCCCTTTCGCCCAACCTGCGAGAAGTAGGCAGCAAAGCTGTAAAAATCCTCCTGGCTCCAGCGTTCAAACGGGTGGTGATGGCACTTGGCACACTCCAGCCGGATTCCCAGGAACAGCTGGCTGACAATCGTGGCAATTTCATCGGGTGAGCGGCGGTCACGGAAAAGCGTCGCTGCCCCGTTTCGCCAGGTGCTTCCCTCGGCAGTCACCAGTTCACGGACAAACTGGTCATAAGGCTTGTTCTCGCGAAAGCTCTGGCGAATCCAGTTGTCATAATTCAAGACTGCCTTGATACCGACCCGGTAGGGATTCGGACGTAACAGGTCCGCCCACTTATTTGCCCAGTGGTCCGCATACTCGGGTCGCTCAAGCAACTCCTCAACAAGTTTCTCCCGCTTCCCGGGATCGGAACTGGAAAGAAAGAGACGTACTTCTTCAGGGCGTGGCAGGCGGCCAATCAGGTCGATGTAACATCGCCGCAGGTAACGGCTGTCACTGGCACCCTCGGAGGGAGTCACCCTCATCAGCTTGAGTTTCTCCCATGCCAGCTCATCAATGAAGTTATTACGTGGGAGGTCGGCATAGAGCGTCTCGGGCACATCCCCTTCGAGTGGAATAAGGACGTGAGTGGTGGCAATCTGTCCCATGTACCTGGCCATCAAGGTGGACTCGCCAGGAAAGGGGCCGGCAATGGCCAGGCCGGCCGTATTGACAGCAACGATCGCACTTTCGTTGGACTGGAATGTCGTCTGACCTGTCACATCCCGGGACGAGTCGTCACTGAAAAAAGCTGTCACCACCAGTCGCTGTGTCTGCTCCGGGCGCATGATGCGCTCCTGGGGGAAAACGCTGATCCGCTGCAGCGTTGGCTCGCCGTCGATCCGGCGTGGTGTGCCGGAAGAGATCCAGCGATGGAGCGTCGAGTAATCATGATCCTCCTCGTGAAGTCGGATTCCCCCACCGTGAGGCACCTCCCCGGTCGGCTTCAAAAGCAGCAGGCTACGGTCGGGCGATGCTGGAAAGACCCTGCGTCCTCGTGAGTGGCGAGTCAGCGAGGAAAAATCAAATTCCGGATCAAAAGAGAGCAGCGAGAGCTGGAAGCCGTTCTGGCCCCTGGCCTTGCCGTGACAGGCACCAAAGCTACAGCCACGGGCCACCAGGACAGGTTGCACGTGCAGTTCAAAGCTTACCGGGGCGAGCTCGTCCGCCCGGTGGACAACCAGCTGGCCTGTCACCTTGCGTCTTTCCCAGCGAGCGGTCACCTTCGCCGTGCCATTGGAAAGAGGACGCAGGTTTCCCTCCGAATCCACCTCGGCAATCGTCCCCGGCGAAACCGAGAGGTTCGCCAGGTCCGTAACATCCACGAGCCGGCCATCCACGTTCGCAGTCACCACCAGTCGTTGCCTGGCATCCTTGCCTTGTAACTCCATGCTGGATGGAAAGAGAGAAATTTCATCCACCCCTGGTTCGACTGCCGACAGGACCAAGCTGCCATGCACGAGGAGGACAAAAAAAACCACGCTCAGGATTGACCGGTATTTTTTCATTGCGGGTGCCAACAGCAGGTTAGCAACGGGAGGGAGGTGTCGAGGTCAAGTATATTTATTTTAACGTCACCGGGAAGGATTGAACAACGTGGAAAACCATTGAAAGTCGCATCCCAATTATACCGGAAGAAATGAACGCATCCCATTAACAGGACTCGCCCTACCATGCCGATCTTCTAGAATGGGAAGACCGCACCAAAGAAGGATCCGCAGGCAGTAAAGAGAATGACGCAAAGCAACCAGGACCGAACAGAGAATGACCGGCCACTCCCACGGAGGTCCGCCTGGGCCCTGTCGCTGCTTGTACACGTGGCACTGCTGGTGATCGTCGGGCTGAGCTGGCGAACCGTGCGGCCGGGGCTTGTCGAGTCCGACCGGGCCGTCGGTATCGTGCTGGCTCAGCAAGCCAACGCGACACAGGTTGAGTACCTTGATGAAGAAGAAGCGAACGAGATGTCCCAGACTGCCCGACCCACGACTGCCTCGCTGGATGGGGAAGCGGTGAAAGAAGTCGAGTTTCCCGATATCGAGCTTCCTGGAGGGGACCTTCCCAATGTGGCGACTGACCTGCCAGGTGACAACCTCCGCGGCGGCCAGCTCTCGGATCGTCTACCGGGGATCGATGATGTGGACACCTCGGATCTCGAACGTCCTGCCACACCGGTGGGTCCCTCCGGACCAGCTGGTGAGATCTCGCTCTTTGGGAGTTCGGAAGCGAGTGGTCGAAATTTCGTTTTTGTGATCGACCGTTCCAAGAGCATGGGGGGGCAGGGACTCAATGCACTTTCTGCAGCTGGCAAGCAACTTGACCTGGCAATCAGCAGGCTGCTCGAAAACCACCGGTTCCAGGTGATTGCCTACCACGACAAGCCAGTCTTCTTCCCCGATCGCACCATGGCCAGGGCCATCCCGGGAAACCGGCAGCGATTGAAGACTTTTTTTTCCGGGCTGGTTGCATTCGGTGCGACCGACCATGAACTTGCCGTGCTGGCTGGCTTGCGAGTCAAACCGGACGTTCTTTTCCTGCTTACTGACGGGGGCTCTCCTGACCTCACCCGTGTGCAACTGGATCGCATTCGGCAGCGAACTGGGGGCCTGACAGCCATCCATTGCATCCAGTTCGGATTTGGCCCGCTGCAGGATAGCATGACCTTCATGCGAAAACTGGCCATGGAAAACCGTGGGCAGTTTCATTACGTGGACATGCGCTAGGGGGGAAACCGGTTCACTCTGCCTCGCCGCTTGTGAGGAATTCCCATCTTGCCCATTCTCTCTGGTACTGCCAGCAGCTTTCCCGTTAGAAGTGCATCTCGCAACGGGGGGGTGTTCTCTGATCCATCCAATTCAGCATGAGCGGATTACGGCGACGGCTCTTGAGATTCCTGGTAATCATCCTGGTTTATTGCCCGGCACTGTTACTGGCACGCAACCCGATCGAGGATGTCGCCGTCGACCGGGTTGACTTGATCGAACTGAATCACTGTTATGACGATCACGGCTGGCTCGTCTTCGAGCAGATTATCTTTTACGAATGGTCACCTCACACCAGTCACTACAATGTGAAGGACTGGCGATCGCTGAAGGTCGTCTCGCAGCTGCCCCGCTGGGATGCAAAAAGAGCCATGTACGTTGCCACCTGGCATGACGGTAAGGTGATCCGAACAGTCACGGCGCCAAGCTTCCGAGAGTCGTGGACGCAATATGATCCGGAATTGATTGAACGCCGTTACCTCCCTCGCCAATTGCGGGGTTTACTGAAGAAAACACCGTTCAAACTGCGTAATGACTAGTGGCCTTTGTCCCGCTCGTTTCCTCCAGCGATGCAGGACGGAAGAGTGAACTGGATGGACCTGCTGGAGGTACCAAGAACAGCAGTCTCATGACGATCCACCCTGCCACCTTGCCCCAGCAGCAGTTACTTGACCTGTGCGATGTTCGCCGACAGCGCCGGTCCGGACCGGGAGGCCAGCATCGCAACAAGGTCGAAACAGCAGTCGTGATCACTCACCGCACGAGCGGCGTCCAGGGAGCGGCGAGCGAACGACGCAGCCAGGAGCAGAACCGGCAGGTAGCACTTTCCCGACTCCGCATCAACCTGGCCATTGAGCAGCGAGTCGTCCCGGTTGCCAAGGCACCAAGTCCACTCTGGCTGGAACGCCTTCGGGGAAAACAGCTTTCCGTCAGTCCACAGCACGACGATTTCCCCTCGCTGCTCTCGGAGGCCCTGGACCATCTCCAGCTGCTCGGAGGTGACGTGGTGACCGCCGCCAGCCAACTGCAGACAACAACCAGCCAACTGCTCAAGCTTCTCCGACACCAGCCAAGGGCGATGGAACATCTCAATGAGCTGCGTCTGCAAAACGATCTGAAAAAGATGCACTAACGACAAGGGATAGCCGTGCCAGCGAAAGACCGAGAAAAATGGGACAGGCGATATGCTGAGCTGGATCCCTATGGCGAGGAGCCCTCTGGTGTACTGGCGCGACACGAGTCCCTGCTTCCCTCCAGTGGCAAGGCCCTGGACCTGGCAGGAGGGAGTGGTCGTCACGCCTGCTGGTTGGCGGGGCAGGGCATGCAGGTGACAATCGCGGACATTTCCAGCGAGGGCCTGGAGCGAGCCAGCACAAGATCAGGATCCGCCGGCCTGGAACTCACCTGCCTGCAAACGGACCTGGAGGTCGATCCCTTTCCCGAGGGACCCTGGAACCTGGTGCTCTCGGTCCTTTACCTCTGGCGTCCACTGATTCCCGTGGCCATTTCCCAGCTTTCCCCGGGTGGCCTGCTGGTCATCCTGCAACCGACTGTTGTCAATCTTGAGCGTCATGAGCGGCCACCACGGGAGTTTCTCCTCGCCGAGGATGAGCTCCCCTCTCTTGCCACGGACCTGGAAATTGTCCATTACGAACAGGGCTGGCTGGAAGATGGCCGTCATGACGCTTTCCTGGTGGCTCGTAAAACACCCTGAAACGGGGTCAATCGGGCTCCCCTCTTGCGGTCAGGCAAGCGGTCAACTAGAAGTGAACTGGCCCTGTTTCCCGTGGAAGAATTGTCATGTCGAGCAATCCTGACAAGATCAACGTCGACTTCGATGTTCCCTTTACTCACCGCCTGCGTTTCACCGATGACCTGTTCGGGGCTGACGGCGACGTGCTTGCTGAACTGCTGGAGACTTCCGACGACAAGCCTGCCCGGATCCAGTTCTGGCTGGACCAGAACGTGGCAGACAGCCAGCCACAACTGATCTCGCTGCTGAAGCGATTTGCCGATTCTCGCCCGGACCATGTGCAGCGAATCGGCCAGATCCAGCTGGTACCAGGTGGTGAGGAAGTCAAGAACGACATTCACCTGCTGGAGCAGATCCTCAAGGTCTTCAATGTCTCGGACCTGGACCGTCGAAGTTACATCGTGGCGATTGGTGGTGGCGCGGTACTGGATGCCATCGGTTTCGCCACCAGCATTGCCCATCGTGGCTTGCGACTGGTGAGAATTCCCACCACCACGTTAAGCCAGGCGGATTCTGGAATTGGCGTCAAGAACAGCATGAACCTGTTCCACAAAAAGAACTGGATGGGGAGTTTTGCTGTTCCCTGGGCGGTGATCAACGACAGCGAGATGCTCTCAACGCTCAGCAACCGGGACTTTATCGGTGGCTTCTCTGAAGCGGTCAAGGTATCCCTGCTCAAGGACCGGGCAATGTTCGACCAGATCTGCCGGTCTGCCGAGGCAATCGCCAACCGCGAGATGAACGTGGCAGAGCCGATTATTCGCTCCTCTGCCCAGCTTCACCTGGACCACATCACCCGTGGCGGAGATCCCTTCGAAATGCTCGAGGCACGGCCGCTTGATTTTGGCCACTGGTCTGCCCACAAGATGGAAACAATGAGCGACTTCTCACTTCGACATGGTGAGGCGGTAGCCATCGGGGTGGCCATCGACACGGTCTATTCATCCCTGGAAATGGGGCTCAGCAAAAAAATAGCCGAGCAGGTCCTCCAGTGCCTGGGAAACCTGGGATTCCACCTCGCCGACCCCTCGCTCTCGAATGTGGAGGTCCTCTTCGACGGGCTGGAAGAATTCCGCCAGCACCTTGGTGGAAGACTCACGCTTACCA
>JAPYUD010000488.1:0-3081 GCA_029936215.1 Pirellulaceae bacterium
GTCCAGCCCCATCGCAAAAATGGTGGTACCGGCAGCGCCGTCAAGCAACAGGATGCGTTGCTTGAGCAATTCCACAAGGTGGTCGTGAACCGAAGAGCGATCAGCCGACATTGTTCTTGAGATCCCTCGAATCCGGGAAAAAAGAGGACGAATAGCCCGAGTGAAGGAAAAAACGGGTTTCCGGGTCGTCATCCGCATGGTCATTTTGAATCAGCGGCAGAGTATCCCAGATGACCTGTTTTGTGGCAATACACACGAACCTGGAAGTGGGGTGGACTGCAGCCAGCCGGGTCAGCTGGCCGATACAAGCAGGTAGAGTCGCTCCCGTTATTTCCCCTTGGCAATGACCGTCAGGACCATTGTATGGTTCAAGCCGAACCAGAAAAAGATATCAGCCGGGATCCTCCTGAGCCTCCCCGATTTGGACTTCGACGATCCGAACTGCTCGAGATCCTCAAGCATGCTGGTATCCTCCTGGTGGTGGTTTTCTCGGTAAGCAGCCTGTATGCCCTGGCCTGCATCCCCCCTGCTGAGGAGGATCATGAATCGATTCGTCAGCCGGTGGACATTGCTGCTCCCCCCGGTCCCGTTCGATCTGAATCTGAGGATGTCATGTCCGCTGGTGTCAGCTCCTGGTCGACACCGGCGTTGCCCGGGATTGCCCGGCCTCCAGGGTCAGATCTGTCAGCGCGCCGCCGGCGAGTTCTGCTGGGAATCGAGACCCGCGTTGAGCGTCTTGCCGAGATCCTGCCAGACCGTTACCCGGGAAAAATACGATAGAAAGAGGATCCCAGGTGACATGGGAGAGGTTGCTGTCCATCTCCACGGCCCCCGGGAGCTTCGGATACAATCGGCTGCGTGAACGAGTTATCCCTGATGCCCGAGAAGATGGCCCGGCGGCTTGGAGTCCTGGGGCTGCTGTTGCTGGTCACCGTCGCTGCGCTGCTTCGCAGTCGGCACCTGGATGATCCACTCTGGATTGATGAACTCCATACTGCCTGGGCAGTCAGCGATGGTCTCTCGGAGCTGGTTCCCAGGGCTGCGGCAGGAAACCAGGCTCCCGCTGCCTTTACCCTGGAATGGCTCTCATCTGAATTACTTGGCACGGATGAGCTGACGCTGCGGCTCCCCTCATGCCTGGCATCCCTGGCCCTGGTTGCCCTGCTCCCCCTGGTGGTGATGCGATTGGGAGGGGGATGGTCCGGGGCCCTGCTCTCGGGCCTGCTGGCGGTGGCTGATTACTGGTCCGTCGTGTTTGCTGTTGAGGCCAGACCCTATGCCCTGGTTCAACTCGTCAGCCTGCTGCATGCCTGGTGCCTGCTTGGCCGCATGGGATACTGCGGCTCACTCTCCCGGCAGGCTCACACCTGGTGGCGAGCAGGCTGGCTCAGCACTGCCATCCTGCTGGTGATGTTGCACTACACCACTCTGCTTCTGGTCCTCGCCGGGATGATGGCCTGGTGGCTTGTTCGCGGAATCCGGGCGGATCACGATTCGACCAGGTCATGGCTGCTGGACCACCTCCTGCTCGGTATCTGCTGCCTTCCGCTGCTCCCTCACCTGGCGATGGTTGCCGCGCGGCGCGCGAACTGGGCCCACTTTATCGAGATCCCCTCTGTGCTCGATGGCCTGGCTCTTTTTCCGCTGGTGCCTTACCTGGCGGTGCCCCTGCTCGGATGGGGCCTGGTTGCTCTTCGTTCCGGCCAGGGTGGCGAGAAAGAAACGCGAGAGAATCGGCCGTTGATCGTGCTGGCTCTGCTGGTTGTCATCCCCCTGACCATCGCCTGGTTGTCGACGAGGTTTGACCTGGCACGGTTATTTTTTCCGCGCTATCTGATCGGGATAAGCGGCCTGTTGATTGTACTCTCGGGATTGTTGATCGGGCGGCTTGGGCAATCCCGACTGTTCCACCTGGCCCTGCTGCTTGGCTCGCTGTTCATCGGGCTGGTATTTTCCGGGGAAGCGATGCGGACATGGCAGATCAAAGCGAGGCAGGAATACTGGCCTGCCCTGCTGGAATTCCAGGCGAATTTTGATCCCCCGGGGAATCTCCCCGTGTTTCTCTGCCCGGGATTGATCGAGGATCGTTCCCTGCATGCTCTGTCGCCAGCCCCACCGGTGGCTGGAATCTCCCTGGAGGAGTTTTGCCTGTTTCCACTTTCAGGACCTTACCAGCTGCACAAACAACCTCCGGCCCTGCTCCCTCTTCCATCGTCACCCCCGGGCTGGCCCGCCGGCGCGGAAAAACTGGCTCGCCAGGCGGGAGGTGCCTGGCTGATTCTGCGGGGAGATGAAGAGCGGGCTCGACGATGGACCAGGGAACTCCTGGATCACTCACTGAGGGTCAGGGTACACGAGTTTGGCCGGCTTTACCTGTTCCGCCTCGATCACGTCGAATCATCGGCACCAGGCAGGTAACCGACGCTGTCATACAGGTCCAGGTCCTGGCGACCGCCCAGCAATGCAAAGAGCTCCCGGATGGCGGAAAGACCACCGCGAAATGCACCCTCAAGGCTGCCGGGCGTAAGATCCTGCAGGCGGACTTCCGGCAACTGGTAAACGCGGTCGACAGGCAGGGATGGTTCCTTGCCATCAATCACGGCATCCACCTCGAGGCTCTCGTCGCTATCCCGGGCGGCAAGGAGAAGTCCCTTCTCCGACGGGGTGATGCTCTCGAGCGTGACCTGCCATTTCTGCTGGTCAGCCAGCAGGTCGGTTCTTGAGAGTGGTCCAAGGTAGCTTTCATACCATTCCTGGCAAGAGAGGAGCGAGGTGTCCAGGGAGATCGGTTGCTGCTCGTCGTGGGCAGCCAGTGCAGCCCGTCCCAGTGTGGAACTCAGATCCGACAGCCGCATGTCCAGTTCGATACTGTCCCCGGTAGCGAGCATGTCTGCCAGGGATGTTTCACCGACCAGGATTACCTGGTAGCCCAGGAACCGTGCATAGAGAGCAGCTTCCAGGCCGATCGGCCCGTTTCCTGTGATGGCAATCGTGGCGGGTGTATCGAGCATCATGGCGTGGTACCTGGAGAAATCCTCTGCGGGGTGATTTCATTATCCCCGTTCAAGGCGAAATGGAGAG
>JAPYUD010000489.1:0-3080 GCA_029936215.1 Pirellulaceae bacterium
AGAAGGCCCAGGACCAGTTCCTTGGGCAACTGGCGGATTCCCTCTCCCAGAATGATTTTGAAGGGGCTGCACAGTTATGCGAACGGGATTCCCGGGCCATGGTTCAGCTCTGTTACCTGGCAATTATCAACCGGGAGCTTGGTTTTGGAGATGTTCGTCAGTTGCTGGTAGACCGTTTCCAGCGAGACGTGCTGGCGGACCTGGAGAACCGCATGAGCTGGGTGAACACGGTGGTCAAGAGTGCTCCGATGATCGGCCTGTTTGGTACGGTGATTGGGATGATGGGTGCCTTCGGAAAGCTGGCCAGTTCCGAGCAGGTGGATGCCGGGGAACTGGCTGGGAACATCATGGTGGCGCTGATCACGACTGCCTCGGGATTGGCGATCGCCATCCCCCTGATTATGGCAATGGCAAGTATTAACATTCGGATTCGCAAGATGGAAGATCTGGTAGGTGCCGGGATGAACAGCTTCCTGGAAATGTTCCGCAGTTCACTGGCCTCCAGGGGATAACGCGATGGCGACTAATCGGGATAACAGGGCAAACCATGGGCGAGAAGAGTCCCCTGAGGATCTTCCTGCGCTGGTGCCCAAGAGAAAGCTGGAAGATGCGGAGATGGATATCACACCGATGATTGACATCACCTTCCTGCTGCTGATTTTTTTCCTCGTCGCCGCAAAGATGGACTCACAAAAAGCAGTCGGCCTTCCCGATGCCAGGGCAGGCGGTGCGGTGCTGGCAGAAAAGGCAGTGACCGTCATCATCGTCCCCTCGGGCGCGGACGCGGTGCTGGTTTCCAATGGCGATGGAGGCCAGTTTTCCACGGACCTCCAGGTACAGGAAGAGGAGATTGCCAGTTACGTCGAGGAGCAGCTCGATAGTGGGAAACAATTCGTATTACTCAAGGCTGGCAAGGGGATTCGCCACAAGGAGGTCTCTCGTGTGGCCCAGGCGATCGGGCGAGCGGATGTCCCCTCCCTTTACCTTGCAGTCAAGCAACTGGAGTAACCACGTGGGGTACCATGGCTGACGACCTTTTTAGTTCTGATAAAGACCAGATCGCTTTCTCCAGCTCCCAGGCCGGAGAAGAGGATGATATGGACATGACACCGATGGTGGATGTCACTTTCCTGTTGCTGATCTTCTTCATCATGACCGCTACCTTTAGCTTGCAGAAATCGCTCCAGGTACCGACGCCCCAGCCGGAGGAAGCGAGTACCCAGGCGATTCCGGAGGAGACGGATGAGGACCCGGAGTTTCTCACGGTCGAGGTTGATCAGACCAACACATTTTTTGTCTACATGCCCGACGGTGGGGATCCGGAAGAAGCTCCCAGTATCGCGGAACTCTACGTCAAGTTGCGGCAGGCGAGGGACGATGCGGAGAAGCCGTTTAGCAAGCTCGTGGTGCGGGCACACGAGGATTGCATGCATGAGTCGGTAGTGGCAGCACTCGATGCTGGCATGCTGATTGGTATGGACGAGGTACAGCTGATGACGATTACCGGGGACGAGTAAACAGACGATACCCGGTGGGTGGGACAGCACAGTAAATTCACGAGGCCGAACAGAATGAATGCTAAAGAATTTATCAGTTTTCTCGAGTCCAAGCAGTTGCTGGAAGCGGTCATCCTGGATCAGTTGCACAAGCTGATTTCCAGCACCGATCGAGCGATCACGCCGGAAGAACTGGTGAAACTCCTGGTGGACGAAGGACACCTGACACGATTCCAGGGGTCCCGAATTCTGGCGGAATCGCCAGTGGCCCGTGATGAACCGGATGCGGGGGATGAGCTGGCCATCAAGCACGTCGATTCCCTGGACGGGGAGATGCATGTGACGCCGGATCCGGATCCGGATCCGCAGCCTGTGGCCGAAGAGCCGATCGTCGACCTGACATCCTCTGGTGACGAGGACGAGGAGATCGTTGAACTGGAACAGGCAGTGGCTGCTCCCCTGCCCGCCCCGGGGAATGATCCACTGCTGGATCCGCTGGCACAGCCCGTTCAGCAGCCGGCGGCAACAGCCAGTTTTGGTGCCGACCTGGCGGAAATGGAAGAGGAGGCGGGGGGACAGGTCCCGGATCATGCCCCCACGACGCTTGCCGAACTGGAGGTTGCCTCCAACCCCTGGGATACCAAGCTGATCGTGCTGGGGATCGGGAGCTTCGGCCTGCTCTTTGTGGCAGCTGTTTTTCTCTACAACTCGATTACCGCTTACCCGCCGATGGAAATGCTGAGCAAGGCCCAGGAGGACTACAACGCAGGTTCCTACACGCAGTCGATCGCCAAGTATGAGAAGTTCCTCAAGAAGTATCCTCGGCATGATGATGAAAGCCTGGCGCAAGTGCGTATCGGGATGTGCAGGATTAACCAGGTCGCCAAGGAACCGGAGAAAGCACTCGAGAGGTGCAGGGAGATCTTGCCGGAACTGCAGAATGAACCGAAGTTTAACGAGGCCCGAGATGAACTCGCCTCGTTGCTGCCGCGAATTACCGAGTCGTTTGTTGACGGGGCGTTAAGGGCGACCGACCTGGAGACCAAGAAAAACTACCTGGAGCTTTCCGCACGGGCACTCGAGCTGGTCGACACGACTGCCTATATTCCTGCCAGCAAAAGAAAAAACAACCTTGTCCTGGCTGCGCAACTTGAGCGGATTGCGGAAAAAAGGATCAGCCTGACGCGGCATATTGCACGTGACATGGAGCTCAACTCGACCATCACCCAGATGCTCAAGTCGGCCGAGGAAGGGAACACGCGGCAGGCGTTTTCCCACCGTCAGCAACTACTCATGGAATTCCCTGAACTGGAAAATGACCAGCAGCTTCTCCAGGCCGTGCTGGAGATATCCCAGCGAGAACAACAGCTGATATTGCCTGGTAAGCTGACTTTCACGACCACGGACAGCGATCACAGCCTGCCAGAGGAAGAGACCCTGATTGTTGCAACTCGTGAGGGGACTTCTATTGCGGGAATCGACAGGGACGTGGTTTTCGTGCTGGCAGGGGGAAGTGTCTACGGTGTCGAAGTTGGCTCGGGCCAGGTCCGCTGGCGTCGTTTTGTCGGATTTGAAACGAAAGTT
>JAPYUD010000490.1:0-3079 GCA_029936215.1 Pirellulaceae bacterium
AGCCAGCGGAGCGCCTGACTGGGAGTTTGGTGACCGAACGTAAGGGCAAAAAACCTCTTCTCCCGCCAGGCGGATGCCATCCACCCCCAACTCGTCTGGAAAGTGTGCCATTGATCCGCACGTGTCATCCTACGTCTCCTGTACCCCACTTTGACACTTCCAAGGCTCGAACTTAGACTAGGATTCTACTGGGAAAGGGATGGATCTTAATCCCCCGGTGGCCAAAATCATTATCCCCTGCCTCAACGGAGCACATCTGGGATGACACAACTCGAAAATGCTAGTGATGATCATTTCATCAACCTCACGCTCAACACCCAGATGGCACTTCCGGAAAACCGAGATACGCTGCTTCACTTCTTCGGCCAGGTCAAGAAAAAATACCCCAGCATGTCTAATTTCTATGGTCGGGATTCCGCCGATCACGTGCTTGAGGAGGACAAGGAGGCATCAAGTTATCGCTGGGTGAGCACGGATAAGCACCGGATATTTTCTGGATATGTGAATCCGGAAACGAGCGAGGATGCGATTGCCCTTCATCGCTTTGTGCTGGAGATGATCCCCTATACGCTGTCAGTCAACGAACTGGACTGTGAATCGATGAACCTCACTTATGGTTTCGATTTCACTTTCCGTGGCAACCAGAACCAGTTGCTCGCAGATGCCCTGGGTTTCCATCCGGCCTTTGACAAGCTGGGAGAATCACCAAATATTTCGCTGCTTCGAAACGAGCCGTCACTCGAATTTTCTTTTGGCGAAGAATGCAGCGTCCAGTGCCGGCTCAGTATCGAGACCCGCACCAATGCTTACCACGTGCGGACGGGAAATTACCCGGACGACCAGTTAAGCGTTTACCTGACGGCTCGCCACACTGGAAGCCTTCCGGCCGGGGAAACTTACCAGTCATTGCTCGTCCAGCTCGACCAGGCCTGCACCTCCCTGATCGACGACCATCTGATCGAAAATGTATTGCAGCCCCTGCAGCAAACGATTGCTATTCGTTGATCAAATGCTGTCGATTACTTCTTTCGGCGCCGCCTGCCCTTTGCCTTGCTGTCTTTGCGGTCCGCTGCAACATTCGCGTCCACGATCACCCCAACCACTTCCTTCCAGGTCGTGATCGGCCGGGACGCCTTGCGATTCAAATTCCCTGAGTCCTCATCGTTCTGCTCCGTGGCATCTCCAGAATCAACATCCTCGGGTTGCTTGCCACGTCGACGCCCTCGACGTCGTCTTTTTCCTGTTGTTGAATCCGTCTCACTCGTTGAATCGCTGTCTTTACCATCCTCCACGCCATCGCTTTCCGGACTGCCATCTTCTTTTCCCTCTTCCGTGGGTCGCCTGCCTCTACGCGATCGCCGCCGCCGACCGCGTCCTCGTGACGTTTCCGATTCAACTCCCTCGCCATTCCCCTCGTCCCCATCCTCAAGCGATTTCTCGTTATCCCCGCCCGGTTCATCACTGTTTTCACCATCGCCGCTATTCCCCTCGTCCTCGTCATCTCCCCCGAAGAGCCGGTCCAGTTCCGCCACGGCCTCATCAATCGCCGACAGCGGTTCGTCGTCGAGGCCATCCTTCTCGTCGGCCACCTCCTCTTCCTGGAGATCCTTTTCCTCCGCCGCTCCCAACTCTATCTGCCCGTCACACGATTCCACATCGTGCTCATCCACATGATCTTCCAACCCATCGGCTGGCTCTCCCTCGTGTGCCGTTTCTCCTGCCTCTTCTTCGACATCCGTTGATTCTTCTTCGCTCTCCCCACCGATTACTTCTTCATCAACAGGTTCTTCCAAAGCGACCCCCAGTTGGCCCGCAAGTTCCTCCCAGCCACCGGGCTCATCTTCGTCCTCCGTTACATCATCATCTTCTACCAGGTCGTGTTCCCAATCCGCCTCTGGGTCGTCCCCAGGATCAGCCGATTCATCCGCGTCGGATTCCTGATCATCCCTGGGATCCTCGTCGTCCCCCGCGGGTTCTACATCCCCGGACGCTTCACTGTTCTCCACCACGTCGTCATCGTCGCCCGCCGCGGATTCCGCGTCGTCGAGGGCGTCATCATCTCCAATTTGTTCATCAACCGCGTCGGCACCAAGGAAATCCGCGAGGTCATCCCAATTGCTGCCGTTGTCAGGAGTCTCTTTTTCGTCAGTCATCAGTTCTTGCACCAGGAATGAACGGGTAACTTCAAGAATGCGATTTTACTCGGCCATTCGGCAACTGTGAAGCGGCGGGAGTTGTTGGCGCACAACAAAGCCGCCGGGATGACCAGCATCCCGAACGGCTTTTTGTGCCCCCCGGTCCCACACAAGCATTTATCGGGCGATTTCCAGCCTATCGTGGCGTGAGGAACATCGTCCCGTTATCGGCAACATTAAACAGCGGGCGGTTGTAATCGATCGTTTGGAGCGTATTGCATCCCGGGAAAAACACCAGGCCAATTCCAACATTCCAGCCTTCTTCCGCGTGGCCCGTTGTCATGCTGCTCTCTTCCGGAATGAGGTAACTAAAGCCCGCATCCAGTGCCCACCGGCCATTGACTGGCAGACGGATTTCGGCACCGATGAGCCCATCCTGATCACCAGTGAAACCACCAAAGACTCGTGATTCCCCGCCGGCTTCCAGCTGCGTACGGAAGTAGAAGGCATAAAGATCCGTCAAATCCCAGCTTTCCACCTGCCCGACCGGGTTGGATTTTCCAATCATCGAAGTCGAAGTTGAACTGTCCGAGGCTCTGGCAAACCAGAATCCGAGTTCGCGGCCGTCCGGATACTTCCAGCTCAATTCACCTCGAATCTGGATAACGTCCAGATTGTAATACCAGTCGTCGTGCATGTAATCCGCAACCACACCACCCTGCCAGCCCCAGTCCGCTCGGCGAAATACACCGGCCGTCACAAAAGACTGCTTGCGATCAACGTCGGTGAAATCCGTACCTGAAAAACTACTCTGGATCGCCCGGTAACCGACCTGCCCACTGAATTTTCTTCCAGGTGCAAAACCGGTTCCCCAGTTAAATCCTTCGGTAAAACCGAAGCTGGCATGGCCACCCCGATTCGCCGGGCTGGTGAAACCAGCAACA
>JAPYUD010000491.1:0-3078 GCA_029936215.1 Pirellulaceae bacterium
TATCGTGATCCTGATGCCCTGGCTGGAACCACGCGACGCTGCCGGCCAACCTGCAGGCATGGCAGTACGCGGCTATGGACTGATGATGATGCTCGGAGTGATCGCCGGCATTGGACTTGCTGTTCAGCGAGGGAGGCGGATGGGGCTCCACCCCGATATCATCTTTTCACTGGCACTGGTGATGTTCGTTGTCGGGCTTGGGACAGCACGCATCTTTTATGTTGTGCAGTACTGGAGCGTGAGTTTTCATCGCCCTGGAGAAACATTTGACTTCCTCGTCGTTGCAGGCCGAGTTCTCAAGTTCACCGAGGGCGGACTGGTCGTCTACGGGGCATTGATTGGTGCCCTGGTGGCAACCCTCTATTACCTGCATCGATACAAGCTACCGAAGCTGGCGGTTGCAGACCTGGTCGCGCCTTCCATGCTGATCGGCCTGGCACTGGGAAGGATCGGCTGCCTGCTCAACGGCTGTTGCTACGGTGGCGCCTGTCCCGGTGACGCCCTGGGCCTGGAATTCCCATCGCCCTCGCCACCCTACATGGCACAGCTTCACGAGGGCACGCTGCTGGGCCTGGAACTCGATGACAATGACCGGGTCGAACAGGTAGATCCGGCAAGCCTCGCCGGCAGGGCGGGAATCCGGAAAGGGGAACTGGTGCAGCAGATCCGGATCGTGAAAAACCAGGTCCTGCTGACAGCCGGCGAACCCGGCCAGGAGAGAAGAGACTACCCGTTTGAAATCGATGAACTTCCCCAGCGATCAGTGCCTGTCTATCCTTCCCAGATACTCAGCTCGATCAATGCCCTACTGCTCTGTTTCTTCCTCTGCGCTGTCTACCCTTATAGAAAACGTGATGGACAGGTGATTGCCTTGCTGCTGATCCTCTATGCGACCAGCCGTTTCCTGCTGGAGATCATTCGCTCCGATGAGCCCCATGTCTATTTTTCCCTCTTCACACCCGCCCAGACAGTCAGCCTGATCATTTTCACTTCGGGTGTCGTGTTGTTTATCGCTACATCGCTTTTCTCCAGGCCACTTGCACTCCCTGTTAGCGAATCCCGGGTGAACCATGGGGACAAATAAACGTAACATGTACTATTGCCTGTCCGCGGTTTGGCGCAATCATATTATCGGTACCCTCGTTTGACAGGCGATTTTCAGGAACAGAAAATAGCACCTGGCACGGTGCATTCACGAAAACAGCCTGAACCAGCCGTTTTTTTGCTGATCGGTTTGTTTCCCGCCGCATCTACTGGAACTTTTTATCCCGGATGCACGTCTTAATCCCTGGAGCAGCAGTGAAAGAAGATTCACAGCTTATCCGAGAAACCCTCGCCGGTGAGACCGAAGCGTTTGACCAGCTGGTCCAGAAATACCAGGACCGCCTGTTCAACACGCTCGCGCACGCACTGGGAAATCGCCACGAGGCGGAGGACGTCATGCAGGACGCTTTCTGCCAGGCATACACGAAACTAGGAACTTTCAAGGGGAAGAGTGCTTTTTACACATGGCTCTACCGGATTGCTTTTAACACGTCGGTAAGTCGAAGACGGCGCAAACGGCCGGTACTGTCAACTGACCAGCAACAGGAAGCATACGGGGAAGAACCTCGTGACGAGGCCGAACAAGTGGAGGAAACAGTTTTGCGAGAAGAACGGGCTGACATGGTGCACCACGCCCTGGCATCATTGAGCGAAGAACATCGCTCGATCCTCGTGCTCAGGGAAATGGATGGTTGCTGCTACGATACCATTGCCGACATCCTGGGGCTGGCACCCGGAACAGTCCGTAGTCGATTACACCGGGCACGAATGCAGCTGCGAGAACAGCTGACCGATGTCCTCCACGGAAATACGATCTAATGACGCATACACCCATTCAACCAGGCGACTTCAGTGAGGAACTGCTGAGCGGTTACCTTGATGGAGAATTGTCGAGCGAGGAGCAAGCCCTGGTGGAGAGTGCCCTCAGCCGGGATCCACAGGCGCAGCAATTACTCGAGGATCTTCAGCAGCTACGGCAATGCCTCCAGGAACTTCCGCAGGAACAGCCTCCGGAACATGCCCGACAGCATGTCATTGAACAGGTCCGGAATATTCCCCGGGTGCAGGAGGCTCCGGCTTCAGAACCTGTGGAGGGAAAGAATATCGCCAGGGGCTCGTCCTCAACGAGGTCCATGGTTCCATGGCTTGCGGCGGCGGCGGCGGCTATTGCCCTGATGATTACTGTTCCGCCAATGCTGCGGGATTCTCCACAGGTTGCCCAGAACAGCGACAACTCCGGTAACCTCAGTGCCCCAGGGGAAAGTGCAGCAAATAAACCGTTTTCTGATGACCGTGTCGGTGGCAAGGAAACCTCGGAGATGGCTGGCGGCGCGATCGCAGGAGACACGGAAGAGTATTTTGCTGACTCGCAGATTCCAGTTGTTTACGTGATCGTCCCAGCCGACGCGGTCGACCAGATCCCTGCGATCCTGGCTGCAAACAGCATCAGGGAAGTTGACCCCTCGGTGCTCGTGCAGGGGATGCGTGCCAACAGTCTGGCTGATGATCCTCTGCAGCGGCGGAAACTTACTGAGAATAGCGATTCAGGGCCGGGCAGCCTGGCACGATCCATCCGTTCCCAGACTGAACCGCCAGCCGAAAACAGGCCGGAGAGTATCCAGCAGCGGCGCGATCAGCCAGAGGCACAGAGTGCCACCATCCTGCTGGAGGGAAATCCCGAACAACTGGAACTCGCCTGGGAACAGATGAGCCAGTACAAGAACGTACAACTGGTGCAGCAGGCAGGCCCCCAGTTGCAGGGATTAAAATATGACTCCAACGCTTTCCGTGGCCGACTGTTGGCGGAAGAAGAAGTTCTGGCAGAAAACGGCGAGGGTGGGGGGTTTGGTGGGAAAACAGCTCGATCGGTCGCCGGGGGTGCTGGTGAGAAACCCAAACCGGCCCCTGCCGACAAGGTAGAACGGGCACCGCTGCCCCTGGCAACCGCTGACGAAGAAAGGGATCGGAGGCAGGGTGCCGTTGACCCCTCAGCGACCAAGAAGCGCAAGGACGAATCCGGCCCGATTATCATCC
>JAPYUD010000492.1:0-3075 GCA_029936215.1 Pirellulaceae bacterium
TGAGCGCAATTGAAATACTGCCCGAGCTGCATGCAGGCCTGGACCAGCAGGGACTTGATGCGATCGCGGATTCCGGCATGGTACCGGTTGCCGCCCGGGCTGCCTGGTCGGCTGGTCGCCGTGTGGAAGCAGACAAGCTTGGTGCGGTGCTGGTCCCGTTCCTGGATAAAAAACAGCACCCGCTGGTATTGCGATTTGCCCTGGAGGCCCTGCTGGGCGGAACGACAGTGAAAATGGATGCGGCTGTGGTCCTGGCGATCGAGCCGCTTCTTGAACATTCGGACCGGCACGTTCGAACTGCGGCGGCACGTGTTGTTGCACGCGGCCGACTTGATCCGCTGGCCCAGCAGCGGATTGCCAGCCTGGCGGTCCCACTCTGGGCCCGGTCACTGGGAGATGGTCAGCAGCCGGTTTCTTTCCAGCCAGGGCTCGTGCTGGATGGACTTGGCCAGCTAGTGGACGAGGAGATGGCAGTCGAAAAGCTGGCACTCGTGCGGATGGCACAGCTGGCGCTGGGGGACATGAGGGCTCCCGGTGGGACTGCAGCGGTCTTTGAAGGTTACAGCACGGCCCGTGACCTGGAACCGTACAGGCAAGTGATGGGGAAAGCGGTTGGGATGCTGGAAGAAATTTACCCGACAGGGGATTCCCGGGTCGACCGGGAACTTGCCCGCCTGATGGCGATGATCGAAGCGAAGAGTCCACTGCTGCTGGAACGCGTGCTGGGGGAGATTACGGACGAGTCTTCCCCGTCACTTGATCTGCATCACCTGATCGTGGTGTCTCGGAACGGGGCCGCACGTTCCTCGGAGCAGCGCGGTGTGATTGCCCGATCACTGGTGCAATTGAGATTCAAGGTGGATGCCCGCATGTTGAACCTGGACAGCAACTGGGATGCTCGCCTTTCGGAGATGTACGCCGAGCTGGTCAAGCACGATCCGGCTTTGCCCCAGGCGGTGATTGCCCAGCCGGACTTCGGGTTACCCGATCATGCGACTTTTCTCACGGCACTCTCGGCAGCGGACCAGCAACATGCCCTGGACCGAATTGCAGAACGGATAGCCGGGACAGAGGATTATCCCTGGACAGCGGAGATCGTCCGATTGCTAGGCCGGTCCAGGCGAGATGAGCACAGGCAGTTGCTGCAAAAGCAGCTGGATAATTACAGTCTCCAGGGTGCCGTGTTGTCCGTTCTTGCCAGGAAGCCTGGAGATTCGGATCGGAGTTCTTTCGTGAAGGGGCTGGAGGCCGCCGATCCCGGGGTGGTGGCAACCTGTGTCACGGCGCTGCTAATACTCCCGCCAAAGAAAGATCCCCAGGAGCTGGTTCGACTGGTCTATAACCTGCGCCGACTGGACCATGACGAAACAACATGGCGGTTACGGGAATCAGTTGTCCGCTTGCTACGGCGCAACACCGGTCGGGAATTTGGATTCCTGCTAGGCAAGGAGGGGTACAGGCCCCAGCAGGAAGCGATTGATGCCTGGACCGGTTTTGTTTCCGGGGCTTTCCCGGAACAATACCAGGCGATTCAACGTGACAGCGAGGTCGACCTGGTGGCCTTCAAGAAACGGCTTGCTGCCATCGAATGGGAATCGGGTGATGCACAGGCGGGAGAGAAGTTATTTGCGAGCCGTAGCTGTCACAGTTGCCATGGAAATCGTGGTGCACTGGGGCCTGACCTGGCAGGCGTGGGAAAACGTTTCTCGCGAGACGACCTGTTTACTGCAATCGTCGCTCCCAACCGGGATGTCTCCTCCCGTTATCGAACCACGCATGTTCTTACCACGACTGGCCGGCTGTATTCCGGGATCGTCATTTACCAGTCGGTTGACGGGGTCCTGCTAAGGACCGGTTTGAACGAGACGATCCGGATTGAGGCAGCGGAGATGGAGAGCCAGCGGCAACGGAATATTTCCCTGATGCCACGAGATCTCTTGCGGGATCTGAAAGACCAGGATCTTGCCGATCTCCATGCCTATCTCAAGGGCCTGAAGTGATGGAGTGCTGCCAACCTTTCCTAGGCATGTTTGCCTGAAGCTGTTGGGGAACGGGTGACGGGCCTCCTGCCTTTTCAGGGCAGGATTCTTAATCACTGCGTTCCGTTATCTCGATCAGGTGACAACCAAACTGGGTCTGTGCCGGTCCATGAACCTGGTTCACTTCACCACTGAAAACAACGCGATCGAAATCGGCAACCATCTGACCAGGTCCAAATTCCCCCAGTGCTCCGCCCTCCTGACTCGACGGACATTGCGAATGTTCCCGGGCCACCTCGGCAAAATCGGCGGCGTCCTGGATCTGCTGCTTGAGGGCTTCACACAGTTTTTCTTCCGCAACAAGGACATGTCGTGCGTTTGCTCGTGCCATGGCCTTGGAATCCCTTAATTTATCGACTGGGGAGTAGTCTCATTACCCGCATCTCCCTGCCTACTGAACGGCATGATTCTCAGCAGGACACCCATGAAGGAAAGCTTTCTAGGTGTGGAAAAAAGCCTGACCAAGTTTCATTATATGCGGGGTATTTAACTGATCTGAGGCATCCATGTTTGCCGAAAAGCAGTGCAGACAGTTTTTATTCATGCCGAAAAAGGCTTTGTCTATACAGGACTGTTCTTGCAGGATGCCGTGCAAACGATCACATCCAGCGATCGACTTTGTAGAGGCGGATAAAACTCTTAGGAGACGAAAAGATGGTAAACAGACAAGCAGCTTTTCTTTTGATCGCTCTGTTTATGCTAAGCACCACTTGTACGAGTTTTGCTCTTGGCCAGGAAGAAAAACAATCGCAACCCGAATCGATCGTTGAGGGAGAGGGTTCTGAGCGAGATGGATTAATCAGGTCACTCTTTCCAGACAAAGGGACCAGCTGGCTGGCGGGTTTGGAGGAGTCTGATGAATTCATGACCATGGGAAATCGAATATGGGCTGCTCCGGCCTGGGAACGTCGTACTGGGCGGGATGGTATCTTTCCTGTCGATGGTGATCTGGATGGGGTTGCCGTCGGCTGGCGAACTCGAAATATCGCGACACCCTTTCTGAGTGTTGAAGCAGTATTTCTCAACGGTGGATTTG
>JAPYUD010000025.1:0-12160 GCA_029936215.1 Pirellulaceae bacterium
GTTCAATAAAGGGCCAGTAATGCATCACCGCGACATGGTGCTCACCCACCGGCAGTTCCGGCAGTCGCTCCAGCATCTTCCACATTCGCTCTTCCTGTGGCAGCCCCGAGCCGGCCACGGCGGCATAGAATCCCGTGAAGCGGACATTGCGGTGCAGGAAACTCCAGTGGATCGGCCCAAAATAGGAGGAAAACAGGTCCAGCCTCCGGCCCGTCATATTCAGGTCCGGATCATGCCAGTCCCAGCTGCGCGGTCCCTTGCTCTTGTCGCCGTTCTCCCTGGCGTGCTTGTTCCCCACGTCCATGTTACCCGGGATCACAAAGGCTGGAAAAGGCAAATCGTCCAGGTCCTCCCGGGCCTGCTGGTACTCGAACTCATGGGTTTCTCCATCCCTCGTCAGGTCACCTCCATGCAGCACCAGGTCGGCATCGATTGCCGCCATCTGATTCTTGATCGCCGCCCATCGCTTGTTGATGGCGGGGCGAAAACGATAGGAACGGGCCGTCCCCATGTGGCTATCGTTCACATGCAGGAAGGTCCAGGGACCATTTGCGGTGACTGTCATGGAAGCTCACTTACATCGATGGTTGACTCGACGATCATGATACAACAGCCGGGCAGCGGAACCCAATGGTCTGCGGCGGGAACAAAGGCTACCGGGAGGCAGTGGGAGTTTTCACCCTCACTTCCTCCCGGTGGCGAGAACAGAGCTGCACCTCCTAATCCCTGAGTGCCAGGGCGATCCGTTCTGCATCGATCGCACTGAGCCCCTTCTGCCGGGCACGGTCAATGGCATATTCCCAGCGGAGTGTGCCATAGGCTCGGGAGAGTTTTACCAGCTGAAGCCTGACCTTCTTATCCAGGCTCAGGTAAAACCTCTTTTGCTCGGCATCGTTCTTATCAAAGAGCTCACGTTTCATGCCTGGGCTCTGCATCAGGGAACGTGCCTCGTCCATATCGACAATGCCATTCGCATCCAGGTCACCAATCACCGGGTTTTCAACGACCACCGGGAGACGGACACGTTTCTTTGCCATTGCGGGTGTTGCTGCAACCAAAAGTAACACCACCACGATTCTTCCCACTTTCGCTTTCATGATTCGACTCCTCTTGACTGTTTTCTAGTTTACCTGGCCCTGCCATTGCCCCTCACTGTGACTAACGCAATAGCGTGCCTAAAGCGGACGCCAAAAAGATGAAAAACGGCAGCAACCCGCTAAGCCGGGTAGCCTGGGCAGCCTGGGTAAAGCCGTGATGTCTCCTTGCGGCACGGCACTTTGTGAGCCTGCCTGAAGGCCCCACCGATCCATAAAACGCCGTACGTAAACTGGAGAAACTCTACGGATAATTCCGAAAGAAACGGTCAGAGGTCCATCCTTTTGGACAGCGCCTTTCTGCCTTTATGCAGGCGGTATTTCAGGTCATTTTAGGAACGATCGATGAAGTTCACTCCCACACTCCTGGCACTGGTCGCAATGGTGATCGGGCTGGTCACCGCGGTGTCGGTTGGCCGCAAGCCGGGAGACACCAGTTCTGATCCGGAAACACCCGCTACCCAGTCCATCCTGGTCGCGGTGGTCGACATTGATGCCGGTGTCCCGATGGATTCGCAAAACGTCCGTCTTGATTTCCGGCCCACGAAGGACATACCGACCACCGCCTTCCATTCCCTTCCCGAACTCAATTCTCGCTTTGCCCTCAGGCGATTGAAGGCGGGCCAGCCGATTACTGCCGCCAACACGACCACATCGTCCAGTACGGCACTTGAAACAGTTCCTTCCGGGTACCGGAGGTGCGTAATCCACACGTCCATGACACCCTCACTCCAGGATGCCCTGGACCCTGGCTCTCGCGTCGACGTGCTGGTTTACCTTCCACAGAGCATGACGGTTCCTGCCCCGATTACCCGCCGGGTTGTCACGGCAGCCCGTGTTCATCGCTATGACGTTGAAGGGCAGCCTGGTGATAACGATCCACTTGTTCCCTGTGCCGTGGCATTACTGGTCAAGCAGGATGAAGTCCAACCGCTACTCCTGGCCGCAGAGAACGGCTTGCTTCGCCTCTCCCTGGTCGGCGACCCGAGCGACACCGACAACCGGCAGGATGACTACACGTACCAGCAACTGGTCGCCGGCATGCCGGTGCATGGAAATCCTCCCCTGGAAATCCATGACCAGAGCCGCCAGCGTCCAGCGCCGCTACCAGAGCCTGAGGTGCAGACACCCGCCCCGGTCAGCGAGGAAAAAACTGCGGCCATAATTGAGGAGGCGGTCTCCCAGGCAGTTTCCGCCGCGATGCTCAAGGCGGAAGAAGAACACAGTCTGCGAACCGCCAAGCTGGTTGCCGAGATCGAGGCCGAGGCCGAGGCAAAGAAAATGCACTGGACGATGGACATCTTTACTCCCACAGGCGTGACCCAGTACCACTGGAAAACGCCTGCTTCGACACCTGTTGTGATGGTAGCGGATACCCAGCCCGAGACGATCAGCGACCTGCAGACCACCTGGCACAAAATAGAAACTGCCCTGCGCGATAGCGAGCAGGACTTACCACGAAAGTAACCAACCTGATGCAACTCACCTCCCGATCCGTGCTCAGTTGTCTGGCCCTGCTGGCAGTTCTTGCCAGTTCTCTTCCCGCCCAGCAGACCGTTCAACCCGCCCCCGTACAGACACAGATCGCCCTGCGGCAGCAGTTGAAGTTGCCGGTTGGCGGCCGCCGCCCGGTTATTTCACCCAACGATATCCCCCGCGTGCTGGTCCAGGATCCTGATGTCGTGACGGTTGTTCCCCGGACGCCACGAGAATTGATGGTCATTGCCCGCAAGCCTGGCCAAACAGTGATCTACATCTGGGAATCAGAAAACACGGTCCGCAGGCTCGACACAGTTGTCTATTCCAGCACCAGCCAACTGGAACAACTGCTCCAGCAGCGTTTTCCACAACTCCCGCTGAAAGTGCAGGCAGTCGGCGACGAGATCATCGTCAGTGGCCAGGTACCAACCGCCCAGGTCGTTCAACAGGTCCTGCAGTTGTCCAGGACGGTTGTCCCCGGTGTCACAAGCAAGCTTGCTGTCACCGCCCCGCCGGTAATCATCCTTCACACCCAGGTGCTGGAGGTCTCACGTGCCGACACGGAGCAAGCCGGACTGCTCTGGCCCAAGCTCCCTCACCAGCAACCGGTGACCGTCTCCACCACGTACCGAGCCAGCACGAAAGTGAAAGAGGGTGCCGAGTCGATTCACGTGGGAGTCATGGATCCCAGGGGTACTTTTAACCAGGTCGTTGGCCTTCTCTCCCAGAAAAAGTGTGCCGTGGTCGTGGCCCAGCCAACCTTGACTGCCATGCCGGGAAGAACTGCCACTTTCCGGATCGAGGACAAGCGGGCGATCTCCGCTGCACAGACAGGAAGCTGGCGTTCGCTCAAGGACAAGCCTCTCGGAACGACCATCGACATCACCCCAGAGCTTCATTCCGACGGTAGCATCCGTCTGCAGGTCCATTCGCAGTTGATGGAAGTAAAAATGGACACAGAAATCAAATCCCAGGCCAGCCGGTTCCCCAAGCTCGTCATCCGCCGTAATGATACCGCCGCGCTGATCCGGCCCGGCCAGACGCTGGCGATCCTGGGAATGCCGCAACAACGCACACGCTCTCGCACCGTGGGAGTGCCATGGGTCACGAGCATTCCCTACGTCGGATCTGCTTTCCAGACAACCCGGTCCAATGACCACGAGGTGGAAACTCTCATCCTGATCCGGCCGGAAATCCGTTCATCAAGCCAGGCCGATGTTGCTGGAACCCGGTAGCAGGGATAAAAAAGAGGAGACAGCCCACTGTTTCCTTTCTTTCCCTTCCCCAGCAGACTCATGAACGATCAGGATCGAAGCCGCGACGCCGCAATGGAGGTGACGCGTACTCTGAGCACTGCCGGCTACCAGGTTTACTGGGCCGGGGGATACGTCCGCGACCAGAAGCTCGGCATATCGAGCCGGGATGCCGACATCGATATCGCAACAGATGCGCAGCCGGATCAAATCCGGGAGCTCTTTGGTGAACGGCGAACGATTGCCGTCGGCGCTGCCTTTGGCGTGATCATGGTGATGGCCGGTGAGGGGAAACCGATCGAGGTAGCAACCTTCCGCAGCGACGCCGAATACAGCGATGGTCGACATCCCGACCGGGTCACCTTTACCGACGCCCGGGAAGATGCCCAGCGGCGCGATTTCACGATCAACGGGATGTTCTATGACCCGCTCTCGGACGAGTACATCGACCACGTCCATGGCCAGGCGGATATCGACGCTCGCCTGGTTCGCGCGATCGGGGAACCAGAAAAACGATTTGCCGAGGACAAGCTGCGGCTCTTGCGGGCCGTGCGTTTCGCCGCCTCGCTGCAGTTTCGCATCGAGGACGCCACCTGGGCCGCCATCCAGCAGCATGCCGACGAGATCACCGTCGTCAGCGCGGAAAGAATCCTGGGGGAACTGGAGAAGATTATTGAACATCCTGAACGCCTGGAAGGTTTGCGGTTACTGCGAGATTCCGGGCTGCTAGCCGCCGTCCTTCCGGAGCTGGATTCCAGCGACGCTGCCAGCTGGACCGAACTGGAACAGACTCTCGATCGGCTTCCGTCGACACCTTTCCCCGTCGTCCTTGCAGCCAGCTGGGCCGCGCTGGCCGGCGAAACCGACCTTGCTGCGTCCTGCCAGCGTTTGAAGTTATCCAACCACGACCGGCAACTGGCCCTCTGGCTCCACCAGCACCTCCCTCGCATTGTCGAGATCCACCAGGTCCCCTGGCCACGTGCTCAGCGTTTATTGATTGAACCCCGGATCGAACTTCTTGTAAAACTTGCCACCGCCCGTGCAGCTGCAGAAGGAGAAACTCCCGCCTGGCTGGCCTTCTGCCAGGAGAAGCTCTCGCTCGACAGCGAGCAACTCGACCCGCTGCCATTGATTGATGGCAATGACCTGCTGGAAGCAGGTATTCCCGCTGGCCCCAGTTTTCGAACGATCCTTGAACAGGTGCGCGACGCCCAGCTGGAGGGGCAGCTTGCCGATCATCAGCAGGCACTTGCCCTCGCCCGGCAACTTGCCTCAAAGGGATGACCCCGCTGGGGGAACGGACTTGCCTGACGCGGATCATGATCTAAGATGGGGACGTTTCAGACAGCACGTTTCGGGGGAACGCTTGATGAACAAGAAGGCAAAAAAACGGCTGCTTGTCGTCCACAAGAAACTCCAGAATCTCCGTCAGCAGCTTTCCGGTGCCCGCGAACAGGATGACGAACCCGGTGAAATCCGGCAACTGGAAGACGACATCGTGAGATTTGAGCAGGAGGCGGAAGAACTCAAGGCCTCCTGAGAACGAACTCACCGCTATCGGCCGGCCCCCTGGTCGGTTGGCGGCGTGAAACTTGGACGGTAAACGCCAGGCTGATCAATCCCGTCCCCGTTCCAGTCACCGGCGAGGGGATTCTCAGTCACGTCTCCCAGGCCAAAGACCTGGTCCAGCAGATCCAGCTCACCACTCCCGTTACTGTCGAGCATCCAGCTTCCATTCCGGACAATGCCAATCTGGTCAATGCCGTCCCCGTCCCAGTCTCCCACAACAGGACGATCACCCGCCCTGCCAAAAGAGAACTGCTGATCCTTCTCGTCCAGCCGGCCATCCCCATTGGTGTCCAGTCGCCAGCGGCCATCACGGAAAGCCCCGATGGTATCAACGCCGTCCCCGTTCCAGTCTCCCGCCACGGGAAGATCCCTGGACATGCCATGGCGAAAAACGTGGTCGACCGTGTCCCGGCGTATCTCGCCACGTCGCCCTACCCGCATCGATCGCTGGCGGGGCAGGAGGGAGGACGTACCCTGATCCCGGCCAGCGATTCCCTGGTCGCCAGGCTCACCATCCGCGGGCAGTTCGGCCGCGAGGACGCCGATATCATCCTTGCCATCGCCATCCCAGTCCCCCACCACGGGCAAGTCGTTTGCCTCCCCCAACTCCACCCAGAGATCCTCGTCATCCCAGGCCTTATTGCCGTTCAGATCGAGGTACCACCTGCCCCGGTAAAAGACACCAAGTTCCTCGACACCGTCCCCGTTCCAGTCACCCACCACCGGAACCGCATCCGGCATGCCAAATTGAACGGGTTCGGCCTGCTGCCCAAGTTGCCACTTTCCACTGGCCATCTCATGACGACTCCAGTCAGACAGGAATCCATCCCGGTTGGCGGCAAGGCCCGCCTCGGTATACGGGGGGGAACCGGCATTAATGACACTCAGGTGCCAGGCCCGCGGAACCTGGTTGCTACTCCCATAAAACGGGATCCGGGATGTATTCACGACAACGGGGGAAAACCCCGATGGCGAAGGAAAAACAACTTCCACGGGAAATTCCAACTGTTGCCGGAACTCCGTCTTGCTGGTGAGTTCCTCACTTCCCAGGAGCAGTTCCCCGACAATCCCAGCGGCACGTTCGTCGATGACCGCATCCAGGTTCTCACCCAGTTCGCCATCGAGTGCCGGGTTTACCACCTCGGAGACGGGAAGCTGGACCATCTCTTCCGGCGCGGGTTCCTTGGCCGGCAGCAGGCCAACTGCAAGTGGATCCACCGCGCAGAGCCGGCGCATTTCCATTTCTTCAAACTGGCATTGGCGGCGGGTCGAGGGGGCCGCCCCGGGTCTGCCCGCGCCGGGGCGTCGTCGCTTCCAGAATTTCAACAGCTTCACCGCCTGCCTCCCTGCAGTTTTGAGGCCTGGCGATCATCTATCCCAAGGCCATCGGTGCACGGGAAAAACCCTCCGGGACGCGCGAACCCTCCCGGGGAAAAGGGTCAAAGTGCACCCTCTTTCTATCGGCCGAACAATCCCCTGCGCGACAGCCCCGGGAGAAGTCCTCGGGAGCTGCCAGTTAGGCGATCACGTCGGCTTGGAGAAAGCGGTTGTAATGAACGGGTTGTAACGTTTGTGACAGCCAGTACGAGTAACGGACAGGTCACGCTGGGCGACTCCCCAAAAACCCTTGCTGGCCTACTAAATCTGGTAAACTGGCCCAACTCCCAAGGCTGTTCTCCCTTCTGACAAGGTGAATCGCGATGCCTGGACCTCTCCTTGACCGTCGCCAGCTGCTGAAGTGTGCCGCCCTCGGCGGCGGACTCGCCCTCTTGAGTCCACTCGATCAACTGATCGCCGCCAATCGCCGCCGCAAACGCAGGGAATTACGGGTCAAGCGGATCAAGGTCACCCCTGTCGCACTTCCCGACCCACCACTGCTGGCCGCCGGGGGGTGCCACGGACCTTATTTCCTTCGCGCGATCGTCGAACTGGAAACCGAGGAGGGGATCGTGGGAGTCGGGGAAACCTATGGCAGCATGGAAATGATCCAGATGCTCGATTCCTTTTACCCTCACATCCTTGATCGCAGCGTGCTCACTTACCGCAACTTTGGCCAAGGAGAATTCGGCCTTCCGAACCGTGCCTATGCGGCGATCGAGGTCGCCTGCCTGGATGCGATTGGCAAAGCTACCAATCTTCGGATCTGCGACCTCCTGGGAGGCCCGGTACGCACCGAGGTGGAGTTTGCGGCCTATCTTTTCTTCCGCTATGCAGCAGACCATCCGACCATCCTGGATGACAAGCGAATCGTCGACAGCCGCGGCACGGGCACCAATGCGCTCGACGACTGGGGGGAAGTTCGTACACCGGAATCGATGGCCGAGATGGCTGTCAAGTTCAACCAGCGATGGGGTTTTCGCGTCCAGAAACTCAAGGCCGGTGTCTTCCAGCCCGAGATGGAACTGGAAGCCCTCCGCCTGATCAACCAGCAATTCAAGAGCAAGGTGCCGTTGAGGATCGACCCTAATGGTCGCTGGACCATCGAGACCGCCCTGCGTATCGGCGAACAACTCAAGAAACTGCCACTGGATTATTACGAGGATCCGGTCGCCGGGCAGATCGCCATGGGCCAGGTCCGTGCACAGACCGGGCTGCGGACGAGTACCAATTCCTGTGTGACAAGCTTCAGCCATATTCCGGGTGCAATTGCTACCCGGCCGGTCGACGTGGTGCTTTGTGATCATCATTTCTGGGGTGGAATCACCGCCTGCCAGGCACTCGGCACAATTGCTGAAGTGATGGAATGGGAACTCAGCCAGCACAGCAACAACCATGCTGGCATCTCGATGGCCGCCATGATCCATACTGCCGCCGTCATCCCCCAGTTAACCTCGCCAAGCGACACGCATTACCCATGGCTCATCGAGGGCGCCGATGTGATCGAGGGCCCTAACCTGCAGATCAAGAACGGCATGATGCAGATCCCTGACGGCCCTGGCCTCGGCGTGACCCTTGACCAGGACAAGCTGGCCCGTGGTTACGAGACCTATACCAGATCCGGCATGCGGCAACGGAATGACGGCGAAACAATGCAGCGGCTGATTCCCGGCTGGCAGCGCACTCTTTACTAACCGGCACCCTATTTCACAGGACAGGAGGGACTCACCAGCATGCAGGACCCTGCCAACAGGCTTCGCGACGCGGTCAAACTGGATCGTCTCCTGGAAACAGCAACCGCGCTGGTTGCCATTCCCAGCCCCACCCGCTCGGCCGCCGAGGTGGCTGACCGGCTGGCAGAGATCCTTACCGACGAGGGCTTCGTGGTAGAACGCCCTGAAGCGGGCTGGCCCTCGGCGCCCGCGGTAGTTGCACGGTTGGAGAGCGGGCTGCCCGGACCGACCCTGCAGTTCAATGGCCACCTGGACACGGTCCACCTCCCCTTTGTCCCTCCCTCGATAGAGGACGGAATGCTCTGCGGCAGTGGTGCATCGGATATGAAGGGAGGGATCGCCGCGGCCGTGGAAGCGATGCGAGCCCTGCGGGACACCGGCCTGCCAGCAGCCGGCAGTGTCCTGCTTACCGCACACGACCTGCACGAATCTCCCTGGGGTGACGGCAGCCAGGTGGACCAGTTGATCCGCGACGGTTTCGTGGGGGACGCGGTGATGCTGCCAGAGTACAACAGTGACCGCCTGAACATCGTGGGCCGCGGCCTGGCGATCCTGGAAGTTGTCCTGCGGCGGGAGGGAGATCCGGTCCACGAGGTCATGGGAGGAAGCGAGCAACCGAGCGTGATCGCTGCCGGGGCAGATCTGGTCAATAAACTTGCGGACCTCAACAACGAGCTGAGCGAGATCCAGGACCCGGTCGCCGGCTGCGAGAGTCTTTTCGTGGGAAAGATCGCCAGCGGGGAAATCTACAACCAGTCCCCCACCGAGTTCTCCCTTTCCGGAACCCGCCGCTGGATCCCGGGAACCGATTACGAGCATGTCCAAGGCCAGCTTGAGCAACTGCTGGCCGAGGTTGCCAGCAGCCACCAGGTGACTGCCGACACCACGATCCACTTCGTACGTGACGGTTACCGCCTCGACACCAGCCACCCGGTGGTAACCGCTTTCCAGGATGCGGCACGTCGGGTGATGGGCCAGTCGCTTCCCGAAGGCTGTAAACCATTTATTGACGATGGCAACACCTTTGCCGCCATCGCCGGGATTCCAGCCATCACCCACGGGCCCGATGCCCGCGGTGCCCATACGACGCAGGAGGAGGTTCCATTGGCGGAACTTGAGCGTGTGGCCATGGTCTACGCGCTGACCGCCGCCGGCTTCTGCTGCCCGGCAGCGTAAGGAAATTCTACGGCTGAGGCATCCCCTCTGCCACACCCAGCTGGCTGGCCGTTTCGTGAATCTGTCCCCAGGTCACCTGGTCAATCTCGACGCCGTCGGCGGCACGCTGCTGGTGCCGCATCCGTTCGATATCTCCCGGCATCAGGATCTGGCCATCCTCGTCAACCGTCCGCGAACTCTTGACAAACTCGACAAAACGGTCGACCTCGGCAGAGAAGACCTGCTGATCAATCAGTGTCGATGGTTCGATGTAGATACTCAGCATGCCGTTTGCCAGGCGATCCTTGTTGGCCACGTTCGTGCAGCCACCACCGGTCAGGGCACCGGCAAGCATCTCAATGATCACGCTCAAGCCATATCCCTTGTGCGCCGCGATCGGCAGGATCGATCCCGGGGCATCGTAAAACACCCCCGGGTCGGTGGTAGGATTCCCCTCCGCATCGATGATGCAGCCGGGCGGCACCTGCAGACCGCTATTGAGTGCCACGCGAATCTTCCCCTCGGCAATCGTGCAGGCCGAGATATCCAGGATCAGGTGCTCCCCGTTTTCCACCGGAATCCCAACGGCGAAGGGGTTGGCCGAGAGCCGCCGCTCGATTCCCCCGAAAGGGGCCACCAGCAGTCCGGCCCCACTGGTATTGACGAAGTGCACCGAGAGTCGTCCCGCCTCTGCTGCCATCAGCGGCCAGTCGCCGATGCGTCCAAGGTGGCCCACGTTCCGCAGCGCGATCACCGACACGCCGCTCGATGACTTGTCAATTCCCATCTGCACGGCTGTTTCACCGATACTCTGGCCCAGCCCCCACTTCCCGTCCAGAACCGCCATGTTCTCGGCATCCAGGATCACCTCCGGCTGCTGGTTGGCAACGACCTTCCCTTCCTGGAGCCACTGCACGTATCGCGGGATCCGAATCACTCCGTGCGAATCATGCCCGGCCAGATTGGCACCTACCAGGTGATCTGCCACGCAGCTCGCTTCCCCGGGTTCACATCCGGCCGCCGCAAAAATTGCCTCGGTGTAACCACGCAGGTCCTGGTGCTGTATTTTCATGCTGCTTGTTCTCTTTCCGGTGGCCCATGGGAGCCAGCTAAAGAAGTTCCTTCACGTTTTCCGGTGGCCGCCCAAGCACGGCCCGCTCACCAGCTATCACAATTGGCCTTTGAATGAGTTTCGGGTGGTTGACCAATAGATCGATCGCCTCCTGCCGCGAGAGTTCCCGTCCTGCCAGCCCAAGGTCGCCGTAAATATCCTCACCGCGCCTGAACAAGTCAGCGGGCTCCATCTCCAGCTTTCCCAGGATCTCATCCATCTCATCCGCCGTGGGGGGAGTCTCCAGGTAGAGCACGACCTCCGGCTCAACCCCTGCCTGCTCGATCAGGGCCAGCGTCTGGCGACTCTTGCTGCAGCGGGGATTGTGCAGGATCTTCATTCCAGTATGCCCTTCTTCTCTTACTTGTACTGCCGGTGATAACCCCGGGCATTGAGTCGGATCCGGTACAGGCTCGTGTCAATTGTCACGTACAGCACATCCAGTTCATCTCCCAGCCCGAACTCCACATTGCTTGGCAACCCCACCGTCTGTCCGCTCTGCTGCATCGGTGGCCCGGTCGGAAGAAAGGCCACCTGGCGGCCTTTTGGATTGATCACCAGCACTCCCGGCTGGGCCAGGGAACGAACCGTCAGGTAAATCCGCCCGCGTGAATCGACCGTCATGCCGTCGCAGCCGGCGTTCGTGCCAAAATCAACAAGTGTCTTTCGATCCCCGGAAACCCGTCCATCGGGTCCAAGTGGAAAAGCATATATTTTCATCGGGCCGGGTGTCGGCGGATCTGCCTCGGGGTCAATCTTGTCCGTCCCATTATCATGATCGGCAACATAAAGTGTCCGTTCACCGGGGCTTAATGCCAACCCGTTGGGCTTGTTGACGGCATGGGTCACCTCCTCCACGCTCCCGTCCAGGTTCACGCGGTAAACCGCCCGGTGTTCCAGCTCCCGTGGCTCATCGCCCACGTAGCGGGGGTCGCTAAAGTAAATCCGTCCTTCTGAATCCAGGCAGCAGTCGTTCGGAGCGTTGAAATGTTTCCCCTGGTAAAGATCAACAATCGTTTCCCGTTCTCCGCTGGCGACGTTATAGCGAGAAACCCGGCGCCCCCCATTCCCGGAGCCCTCGCACGCCACCATGCGACCCTGGCTGTCAAAGACCAGGCCATTGGACTTGTTGCTGTCCTCCTGGAAGATGGACGTTTTTCCGGTCACCGGATCAAAACGATGGATCATCCCCTTGTCCTCGCCAAAACCGATGTCGGAGAAATAGATGCTCCCATCCGGGGCAACTGCAGGCCCCTCGGTCAGCCCACCGGTGATCGGCCTCGAACGCGTGAAAAGCAACTCCCACTGTGCTCCCGACGGGACAATACGGCCACTGGGGGTGGGCACAGAATCCTCGGCAAGACTGGTGGATCCGGCAAGGATCAGGAC
>JAPYUD010000025.1:12170-16983 GCA_029936215.1 Pirellulaceae bacterium
TCCCAAACAGGTGAATGAGTTTTCTCATGGTTCGAACTCTCCCGGGACAACAGGGGGGGACAATCTCTCCCGACCACAGACGTGCTGGCAGGTTAACGGTTTGCTCTGGCCCGCTCAAGAACCCCCGCACAGAGTCCGTCCCCTTTCAGGCATCTGCGAGGGAACTTCGTTATACTGGCAGCCACGATCACGTCGCTATTTTCTTATTCCCCTTCTCAAGGCAACCGACATGACCGGTAACCGCCACGCAGAACTATTCATAGCAACCCTTGCCCTGGCTTTCTCCCTGCTGGCAGCCATCCCGGCCCATGGCCAGTCCGGTATTGACCAGAGGATTGCCTGGGAAACATCCCAGGTCCAGGGAACCCCGGATCCGCCGCTCCCGTACATGACTCGCATTGCCTTTCCTCACCAGCAGTTCCTCGAACCCCTGGCAACCGGTCAGCTTGAAGGACTGCCCTACCTGCTGATCCTGGAGCGACCGGGGTCGCTGTTTGCCATTTCCAACAACCGCACGTCCAGCGAAAAACACCTTGTCCTGGATACGGGGCGAACTTCTTTTGGTGTCGCTGCGCACCCCGACTTCAGGGACAACGGTTTCATCTTCATCATGCACGTGATGGGGGAGGAGGTCGACGAGCAGACAGGCAGCCGGATTTCCCGCTACACGGTTTCACGACAGCCCCCCTTCCAGGCCGATCCCTCCAGCGAGCAGGTGATCATCGAGTGGCCACGCGGTGGCCATAACGGTGGCTGCCTCCGTTTTGGACCTGACGGCTACCTCTATATAGCCACCGGCGACGGCAGCGGCATTGCTGACCAGCTACAAACAGGTCAGAAAATCGATGACCTGCTTGGTAGCCTGCTGAGGATCGACGTTGACAGCCAGGCGGATGGCCGGAATTACTCCATCCCGGAGGACAATCCCTTTATTCTCCGGACCGGGCTTCACGAGTCGACACGACCTGAAATTTACTCCTTTGGGCATCGCCAGCTCTGGAAATACAGCTTCGATACGGCCACCGGAGATCTCTGGGGTGGAGAAATCGGCCAGGACCTCTGGGAGATGGTCTACCGGATCAAGAAGGGTGGTAATTATGGCTGGAGCGTGCGAGAGGGGAGCCATCCTTTCCGTCCGGATCGTCCCCAGTTTCGCATCGAGATTGAGGACCCGATTGTTGAACACTCCCACAACGACTTCCGCTCCATTACCGGTGGTTTCATCTACCACGGCAGCCGACTGCCTGAATTAACCGGCAATTATGTCTACGGAGACTTTGACACCGGCAAAATATGGACATTCCGCTACAGCAAGGAAAAAGTCCGTGGGCAGAGGGAACTTGCCGATACGGCAATTCGCCTGGTCGCATTTGGTGAGGATCAGGAGGATGAACTTTACCTGCTCGATTATGCCGGCGGGCGGATCCACGAGCTGGTCGAGTCGCCCCCGGCCCAGGAGATGTTGTCAGATTTCCCTGCCAGGCTCAGCCAGACAGGCCTCTTCGCCTCCACCCGTGACCATACCCCAGCGGCAGGCGTGATTCCCTACAACGTCAACTCCCCGCTCTGGTCTGACGGGGCAACCAAGTATCGCTTCCTTGCCGTGCCCGGCAACGGCACCATCGACTTTGACGACGTGAACTATCCCCAGCCCGCTCCCGGCGCCCCTCCCGGCTGGCGATTTCCTGACGGCACGGTGTTGGTCAAAACCTTTGCCTTGCAGCTGGAAACGGGTAACCCCGAAAGTGAAGTGCGGCTGGAAACGCGGATCCTGCACCACAAAAAAATGGACGGACCGGATAACGGTTACGGCGCCCAGGTCTGGCGAGGTTACACCTACGTCTGGAACCGCCGGCAGACCGATGCTTTTCTGCTCGGTCGTGACTCCCTGGACAGGGAACTGACGATCCGGGACCCGGCAGCCCCTGGTGGCAGCCGCAAGCAAACGTGGCATTTCCCCAGCCGTTCCGAGTGCACGCTCTGCCACACGATGTCGGCAAAGTACGTACTGGGAGTAAACACGCTGCAGATGAACCGCAACTTTGACTACCATGGCACGGTGGCCAACCAGATCAGCACGCTCAGTCACATCGGCATATTCTCCACGCCAGTGGAACAGGGCACGGACGATCTTCCCCGGCTGGCTTCCCCGCAGGACGATTCCGCCACGCTTGACCAGCGGGTTCGCTCCTACCTGCATGCCAACTGTGCCCACTGTCATCGCAAGTGGGGAGGCGGCAATGCCGAATTCCAGCTACTCGCCCCACTGCCGATAGGAGAAACAGGAACGATCGACATCAAGCCTGACCAGGGCACCTTCCAGCTTAAGGAGGCACGGCTGATCGCACCCGGCGCGCCGGAACGCTCACTCATCTACCACCGCATGAACCTGCTGGGACTTGGACGCATGCCTCATGTGGCATCCAGCGTGCGACACGAGGAAGCAATCAGGCTGGTCGAACAATGGATTCGCCAGCTCACCGAAAAGGACATCGACAGGCCAACCGGATTTGAGCGGAAGGAGTAAACAGAGACAGTCGTGCCCTCATCTATTTGACGGGGATCCCTCCGGGACGTAAAAACAGCAGCAGAAATCATCTCTTTTTTAGTTATGCCGGGGCATATCCCGGGACCAAGGAATCTAAACATGTCGGACGACTCCTCTTCCCAGCAACCCGAGGACGAACAACCCGTCTCGCAAGCGGACGAGGCCCAGGAGACTGCGGCCGACACCTCTCCATCGGAATCGGCTTCCTTCGAAGCCCCGCATCCTGGCAGCAAGGCGATGCCCCGCTGGAACACCGGGCCCCTGATCGATGCGCCGAAGTTCACCTGGAAAAAGTGGGCCCAGATGCTCGGCCCCGGCCTGATCCTTGGCGGGGCGGCCATTGGCGGCGGAGAATGGCTTGTCGGCCCCAAGGTGACTGCCCAGTACGGTGGTGCCCTGCTCTGGCTGGGGACCTTCAGCATCCTGGCCCAGGTGCTCTACAACATCGAAATCAGCCGCTACACGCTCTACTCCGGGGAACCGATTTTCAACGGTAAATTCCGCATGTACCCCGGCCCCACTTTCTGGCTGGCAGCCTACCTGCTACTGGATTTCGGGTCCGTTTTCCCCTACCTCGCTGCCCAGGCGGCGGCGCCCCTGTTTACCGCTATTTACGGACTCGTACCGATGCCGGAGGACCCGGATGCAATCGTTTCGGTGATTGGCATGACTTTCACCCACAAGATCACGCTGCGGATCTTTGCCTACATGATTTTCCTGACCGCCCTGATTCCACTCATTTTCGGAGGCAAGATCCTCTCCGCCCTGAAAGTGGTGATGGCCTTCAAGATCATCACGGTGATGGGCTTCCTGCTGGTGCTCGCGGTCATCAACCCAAACTGGGGGACTTGGAAGGAGATCTTTACTGGTTTTGTAAAGGTTGGCACGGTTCCCATCCGACGAGGTGAGGACCTCAATGAAAACGGTGTCCTGGATGAGGGAGAAGACTGGGACAACGACCAGGTGCTGGACGTCGACGAACCGTTGATTCCCCTCAAGATCAATTCTCTTGGCGACCTGTCGACCACGCTTGACATCAACGAGGATGGGACGGCAGACCCGATCGTGGTGGCCTATATCGCCAGGAAGGGGCGATTGCCCGACATGGACTCCTGGCGACGAGCCGATCCGGATGGGAACTTCCTGACTGCGGAAGAAAAACAGAAGATCGGCGACGGAACGCTCTCCCTGGGTGGCAGTTTCCTCTGGCGACTGGACATTGACGAGGATGGGCGGCCCGACACACATGTCTCCCTCCCTGGCAAGGAAAACCGGGTCGGCATTCTCTACAACCGCAAGGGAGAACCGTACCTCGATATCGATGGCGACTTTACCCGCGACGGGGACAACGTCGACAACTTCATCGTCGCCATCTTCACCGGCCGGCCCTTCCCCAAGATTGACTGGTCACTGATCGCCTTCCTCTCAGCACTTGTCGCCATCTCTGGATCGGGAGGACTTTCCAATGCCCCGATCAGCAACTACACCCGTGACGAGGGCTGGGGCATGGGGCACCACGTGGGGGCGATCCCCAGCGTGGTGGGTGGTGTCAAGCTGCAACTCTCCCATGTCGGCACGGTATTTGATCCCACCGAGGAGGCGATGCCTCGCTGGAGACGCTGGTACAACCATGTCCGGCGAGACCAGCTGTTTGTCTGGCTGCCTGCCTGTTTCTTCGGCCTGGCCCTGCCCAGCATGCTTTCGGTCGAGTACCTTCCTCGTGGTTTTGAGACCCAGGACGACTGGACCGCGGCAGTAATGACAGCCGACGGCGTTGCCAGCCACTTTGGTGAGGAAGAAAACGAAAAGGGAATCGAAGAGACATCCGACCAACTCAAGCTCACCCAGGATCCCGAGGAAACCACGCGCCTCCGAAACCGGCGCGACGCGCTGGTCCAGAAACGGGGTCGCTCCGCAGCGATATTCTGGTTCCTGACGGTCTTCTGTGGTTTCCTTGTACTTGCCCCCAGCATGTCCACCTCTGCCGATGGAATTGTCCGCCGCTGGGTGGACGTTTTCTGGACCAGCAGTGGCAAGCTGCGCAGATTGGACCCAGCATCCATCCGCTATGTCTACTTCGGCGTGCTGGCAGTTTACGCCGTGTTCGGCATGATCATGCTCGGGGCAGCCAAGCCAGACAAGCTGCTCACGATCGCCACCACAATCTACAACTTCGCCCTCGGCTTCAGCTGCTGGCATACGCTCGCTGTTAACTCGTTCTTGCTTCCACCGAAATTGCGTCCCCACGTTCTGATTCGCCTGGGA
>JAPYUD010000493.1:0-3069 GCA_029936215.1 Pirellulaceae bacterium
GCCGGGCTGGGCGCGATCAACCCGGACAACAGGCACCAGGCCTCGCCCAAGGACTATGCTTTCTGTGACCTGCTGGTGGTCGGAAGCGGGCCGGCCGGTCTTGCCGCTGCCACGACCGCTGCCCGCCAGGGACTCAAGGTCATGCTGGTCGAGCAGCAGCAGGCAGCCGGGGGCAGCCTCTGCTGGCAGTGGAACGGTAACCCGGCAGGGAGTGAAATGCTGGGCGATCGGCTCCTGGAGATCGAGCAACTGGAGAATATCGAGCTTCGCTGTGGAACCCAGGCAGCTGGCTGGTATGCCGACCACTGGGTCGCACTGGTCGACCAGATGCGGCTGACCAAGCTGCGTGCCAGGGCGACACTGCTGGCGACCGGGTGTATTGAGCAGCCCGCCGTGTTCCAGAACAACGACCTGCCCGGCGTGATGCTCGCTTCCGCTGCCCAGCGGCTGCTGCACCTCTACGCCGTTGCCCCCTGCCAGCAGGCAGTGATCCTGTCAGCCAACCGGGAAGGCTACCAGCTGGCCAGTGAACTGCTGGACCTTGGCATCCGTGTAGAGGCGATAGCCGACTTGCGGCCGGAAGGGGAACCAACCGGGCTGGCAGCAGACCTGGCCGAAAGAGGAGTTGCCATCTATCCCGGGTACACCGTCAGTGGAGCGATTGCCGGGCGAGGGAAAAAATCTGTCCGGGGGGCGACTCTCGCGCGGCTGGATAATAGCGGACAGGAACGCATCGCGTGTGACGGGATCCTGGTCAGTGTCGGCTGGAGTCCCAATTCGGCACTCGTCTCCCAGGCGGGTGGGCGTTTTCGGTACTGCAGCGACCTGCACCAGCTAGTTCCGTCCGAACTACCCGATAATATTTTCGTGGCGGGCCGTGCCAACGGGGTCTTCGACCTGGCGGACCAGGCTGCCGACGGGGAGCGAGCCGGGCTGGCCGCAGCCGCCCAGCTGGGAGCCTACGAGGGTTCGCTGCCTAGCAGTCCGGCACACCAAGGGCCCGCTCCCAGCCATCCCTACCCGGTCTTTCCGGACTCGAAAAAGAAGAACTTCGTGGACCTGGACGAGGACCTGCACCTGGCCGATTTCGCCAACGCCCACCAGGAAGGCTATGACAACGTGGAACTGCTCAAGCGGTTTACCACCGTGGGGATGGGCCCGAGCCAGGGCAAGTTATCTAACTTCCCGGCCGTTCGCATCCTGGCACGGCTTAACGGTGCCAGCATTGATGACACCGGCACCACCACATCACGACCTTTTTACCAGCCGGTCTCGCTCGGACACCTCGCCGGTCGCCGCTTTCATCCGCAGCGTCGGACCCCCCTGGATGCCTGGCACCGCGAGGCCGGGGCGGTAATGATCCACGCCGGCAGCTGGTACCGGCCCGAGTTTTACCAGCAGCAGGGAAAGACCAGGGGGGAATGCATCCTGGCCGAAGCCGAGCATGTTCGCACCGGGGCCGGGCTGATCGATGTCAGCACGCTGGGCAAGATTCACGTCTGTGGTGACCAGGCAGCCGAGTTCCTTGAGAAGATCTACACGGGGCGTTTCAAGAAACAACGGACCGGTACGCTGCGTTACGGGATCGCCTGTGATGAAACCGGCGTGATCATCGAGGATGGTGTCGTTGCCCGACTGGCCGAGGATCACTTCTACCTCTCTGCCACCAGCGGCGGCGCAGCAGCGTTTTACCGTAACCTGCAGCGCTGGGCCCTGCAGCTGGGGATGCAGGTCACGCTTGCCAATGCCACCGGGCAGCTGGCCGCGATGAACCTGGCGGGGCCGATGGCCCGGGAGATTCTCCAGCCGCTGGTGGAACTGGACCTGTCGGCCGATGCCTTTCCCTACCTGGGCGTCCGCCAGGCAGAGCTGCTCGGCATTCCGGTCACGCTGCTGCGGGTCGGCTTTGTCGGGGAACTGGGTTACGAGATTCACCTGCCAGCGAGCCAGGCAGAGCATACCTGGACGAGCCTGCTGAAGCAGGGTTCGGCAGCGGGCCTGGGAGCATTCGGACTGGAAGCACAGCGGCTGTTGAGACTGGAGAAGGGGCACCTGATTGTTGGCCATGACACCGACGCGCTAACCAACCCGACAGAAGCGGATGTGGAGTGGGCTGTTGCCCAGGAGAAGCCGTTCTTCGTGGGAGGCCGGGGACTGCAGATCCTCCGGCAACAGCCACTCGGTCGGAAGCTGGTCGGCCTGCGGTTTGCCGAAGGGCACCAGGGTCCCTGGCCCGAGGAATGTCACCTGCTGTTTGTCGATCGCCAGGTGGTCGGACGGATCACCAGCATCAGCCCGCGTTCCACGGTGGGTTACGGGATCGCGATGGGTTTCGTCACACCGGAGCTGGCCAGCCCCGGGACCCGGGTCGAAGTCCAGGTCAGCGATGGCACCCGCGCAGGGATGGAAGTTGTCACATTGCCTTTTTACGATCCGGACAACGAGCGGCAACAACTGGAATAAAACGAAATGAACACCACGAGTACTGAAAAACGAAGTCCCCTGCATAGTTGGCACGCGTCACACTGTGACAACTGGTGCCAGCTGGGCGAGACTCCCCTGCCCCGGCAGTTTGCCACTGCCGAGGAAGAACAATCGGCAGCCGGCGAGCTGGCACTCTGTGACCTGAGTGGCCTGCCGCTGCTGGAGGTCAAGGGACCTGGTGCCGCGGAATGGCTTACAACCAGGAACCTTCCTGTTCCGGCAGCAATCTACGAGGGCAAATCGACCGGCGAGGGAGGCTGGATCACCCGAACCGGCAGCGAGGAGTTCCTGCTCCGCTCGGCAGCGAGCAGCAGCCTACCAGGACTGTCCGAAAGCGATTCAGCGGGTGAGGTGTTGATCACCGACAGGCAGGATGCGATCTTCGTTGTCGCCGGACATCGAATTGGCGAGCTGATGGCGCAGACCTGCGGGCTCGACTATACCTCCCTGCCCGCTCGCCAGACACACTTGAGCCGCGTCGCGGGTGTCAGCTGCGGCATGATCAGGGACCAGCTCAACGGACTCCCGGTCTGCTGGCTCTGGCTGGACCCCAGCTATGCTCTTTACCTCTGGGAGCAGCTGGTC
>JAPYUD010000494.1:0-3065 GCA_029936215.1 Pirellulaceae bacterium
CCCGGTGCAGATGGCCAACGCACCCGATGGCACCCTTTACGTGCTGGACTTTTGCCGTGAACTGATCGAGGGTGCGGCCTTCCTGCCGCCAGAATTCCTCAAGCACCTCGACGTCACCAGCGGTAACGACCGGGGCCGCATTTACCGTATCGCCCCACAAGATTTCAAGTACCCCGGATCTCCCCGGCTTGGTGAGGCCAGCACCAGGGAACTCGTTGCACTGCTTGAACACCCCAATGGGTGGCACCGGGACACGGCCTCCCGCCTGCTTTACCAGCGGCAGGAGAGCAGCGCCAGCACGGCACTGCGAACTCTTGCCTCGAACTCCGAGCTTGCCGAGGGGCGAGTCGGTGCACTCTATAGCCTCGAGGGCATCGGCACGCTGGATGAAGCGACGCTGCTCCCGGCTCTCCAGGACCCGGCTCCCCTTGTCAGGGCCCACGCACTACGACTGTCGGAATCGATGGTCAGAGATTCCCCGGCCCTGGCAGCACGCATGTGCGAGATGATCTCCGATATCGACCCCCGAGTCCGTTACCAGCTTGCATTTTCCCTGGGAGCAGCCCGGGGGCGCGCACGGAACACGGCAATCGCCACCCTGGTCATGGAGAACGGCGCTGACCGCTGGATGCGTCTTGCCCTTGCCTCCTCACTGTTTGAAGGAGCCGGCCCTGTCTTCGCGGCACTCGGGGCGGACACCGATTTTCGCTCAAGCAATCATGGGAGCCAGTTCCTTGTAGAACTTGCTGGCCAGATCGGCGCCAATAACCGGGCGGACGAGATCGCGATCGTGATTCGTACTCTCGAGCTGTTCACCGAGAGCGAAAAGACCCTTGGCCCAAGGGTTGTCGAGGCGATTGCCTCAAGCCAGAAGGGCGAGGCGCGCCAGCGGATCCTGGCCGCAGCAGGTGGCAAGGCTGCTGAGATCCTCGCACAATTGCTCATCGAGGCACGCACTATTGCGGTCGACCCGGACCAGGACGGGACGCGACGAGCGGAGGCAATTCGCAGCCTCCGGCTGGCGCCGCTGGCCGACGTCCAGCCACTACTAGCTGACATGCTCGACTTCAAACAACCTGGCCTGGTCCAGTCAGCGACCCTGGAGACACTGGGGTCTTACCCTGACAACGAGGTGGCTCTCCTGATCATCAGCCACTGGCGCGAGATGAGTCCGGCACTTAGAGCCACCGCTGCCGAGACCCTGCTATCGCGTCCCGGCTGGATCACGATCCTGCTAAATGCCGTGGAAAAGAAGTCGATTGGCCGTGGCGACATCGATCCAACCCGCGTTGAGCTGCTCAAGCAACATCCGGACAACGAGATTTCCAGCCGTGTGGAAAGCATTTTCGGCAGCACCTCTCTGGGACGCCGGGAAGACGTAATCCGCCTGTACCGTGACGTGCTGAAACTCAATGGGGATGCGGTACGGGGCAAGGAGTTCTTCAAGAAGGTCTGCTCAGCATGTCACCAGCTGGAGGGGGTTGGAACGGTTGTCGGCGCCGATCTCAAGGCAATCCGCAACCGGGGCATGGAAGCGGTCCTTCTTAATGTCCTGGACCCAAACCGGGAGGTAAAGCCTCGTTTCCTAACCTACTTGATTGTCACCGATGATGGCCGTTCCCTGGCCGGGATGATCCAGACTGAGAATGCCAACAGCCTCACCCTGCGAAGGCCCGACGGAACAACGCTGGACATCCAGCGTGGTGAGATCGACGCTCTACGCAGTACCGGTCTCTCATTCATGCCCGAGGGACTTGAAAAGCAGCTTGCCCCGCAAGCGATGGCTGACCTGCTGGCCTATCTCGACTCGATTCGCTGATGGCAGTTCGCTAGCCGCGTTTAAGGTGCTGATCAAGCCAGCCGATCGTTGCGTCCCACATTGCCTCGGACATCACGTGTCCGGTCTTCTCCTCGACCAGGAATGAGAACTTCTCGGCGGCACCAAGCGAGGCATATTTCTCCGAGATCGTTTCCAGGCCTTCCCGGACACAGTCAATCGGGCTGTCTCCATCGAGTTCACCGAAATTCATCTGCAGCGACCGCGGAGCGATCAGGGCCACGATATCCTGCATGTCTCCGTGCTGGTGAATTCCCGGCACGAAATTCGGGTAACAGTGGAGCATCTGTTCCCGGTGGATCCCCTTGTAGGTCGGCAGGCAACAATTACAGACAAGGCAGCGAAGACGTGGCTCCCAGGGGCCGGCCATCCAGGCATGGGTGGAACCCATCGAATGGCCATAGCATCCAATCCGGTTCTTCCGCACCTCCTTCCTGCTGACCAGGAAATCTACCGCACGACGGATATCCAGGATGTTCTTCCAGGCCATGCACCGTCCGTTGACCAGCTCCCGCAGGAAAACAAATCGTTCATAGTCCATGTCCTTCAGCTGCTGGCTCTTCCGTTCGCCAAAGCAGATCGCATCGAAGCAGAGAACCACGTATCCCTCTCGGGCCAGGCGGGGTCCCACCTGGTGCATTTCCGCTCCTGCCAGACCGGCCGGTTCATTTTTTCCCAGGTGAAACTGGTGTTGGTGCAGGCAGATTACCGCCGCCGCTGGCTGTCGCCTGGTCACTCCCTCGGGCACAAGCAGCATGGCGGGAACAGCATCACCAGGTTCGGCATCGAAAAAAAGGGATTCGATATGATATCCCTGCCTGTCAATCCGTTCACGCGGCTGCACATTAAGCGGGCAGGGTTCGGGCCACGGCCCACCCAGTCCCGTCAGCAATCGCTCCTTAAAATCGACGGCAGGCATACCTGTTTCCAATTCCAGAAGTCTCACGTCACTATCTTACACATGTTGCTGATCATGTTCCCACGTGCTCTGGCAAGACGATAGAATACGGGAGCTATTAACCCACCTCTTGACCAAGGGGAAGCCCCATGACCGACAAGACCACCCGCCGCAGTTTCCTCAAGACGTCCTCCGAGATTGCTGCTGTCACCGCTGCGGTCAGCACGCTGGGGGGTGTCCACACGGTTGCCCAGGAAAAAGATGCCAAGCTGGGAATCGGGATCATCGGCTGTGGCGGCATCATGACACACCACGTGCAGGGCCTGGTGG
>JAPYUD010000495.1:0-3062 GCA_029936215.1 Pirellulaceae bacterium
GAAACCGCTGGCTTCCAGGGCCTCGGGCAATTTCCTTGTTGATGTCCTTGAAGCTGGGAGCCGACGCGGCCCGGTCATCCTTGGTGTTGGCCACGATCGCTAGCAGGTTCTTGGATCCCATGATGCCGCCCATCCCACCCCGGCCGCAAAACCGAGGTTTCGGATCGCCAGTCTTCAGTTGGTTTTCCGTGGAAAGTGCGATCGCCGCATAACGGACCTGTTCGTATTTTTCACCCGCAGGACCGATCACGGCAAAATGGGCATCCCCTCCAAACCTCTCTTTTAACAACTGCACCTTGTCATTGACCCGTTCACCGACAAGAAAGGACGCGTCTTCCAGCGAATATTCCGTGCGGGCTTCCTCCCCTTCACCAACACGCTTTACATGAAGCAATGTGGGGCCTTCCGCCCGTCCAGAAAAGAGAACCTCGTCGACCCCCAGGAAGCGTAACTTCGTACCAAATTTCCCACTTCCCGCCGACCACATGGCAGAGGGCAGGCCGGAGCCGGATCTCTTTAAAGGGGAATAGGCAAGGAAATATGTCCGCAATCCCGTCATGAATTGCGTTCCGCTGAGGACACCCAGTGTCATCAGGAGCTGGCTTTCCGGGGCGTATGCATCGTCAACAGGGCACCCTTCCAGGAACCGAAAACCTCGGGCGATACCACCCATACAATCCTCAAGGTCCTGGCATGGAATGTCACGCGTGCCAATCTCCCCCGTGTCGAGATTCACCGTGGTTCGCCGGTAACTTAGATCACTCGGGGATGTCCCAGGCACAATGATTCACCTCAAAAATTATGTTGCGGGCATGAAGCTTGCATGAATTTATCGTTTGCAACGGTAAATCACAACTCTGAGGATCCCCAAGAAAGATATCGTGACAGTAAATCGGGCCACCAAAGAGTGGGGTTTAGGGGCCTTGATATTGAACGCATGACTTTAAACCACGTTTCCTCATCATTCCGGGTATTTGCGATCTATAATAAAGAGGCATGGAATTGCTGACTTCAGAGGCGTTTGGCCGCAGAGGTAGCACGGCCACTCAACTCATCCCTTTATCGCAAGGGCCGTCTCATGCAGAGTGACCAAAAAACGCTGGGCATTTCCTTTGGGGTTCTTGTCTGCCTTGCGATCGCGGTACTTCTTTTTACCGCTTATATCGTCTTGAATATCCCATCCATGCTGGAAGGGAATGATCCGGGCCTGCAAGCCGTCTCGGCCCCCAATTCCCCGTCGCGGAACCTGCAGGACAAGCAGCAGTCCCTGAAAGCCGCACAGCAACTCGTGCAGTACCGTCAGCGGATCACTCTTCTCTCCCAGCAGGTCGCCTCACTTCAGAAAACACTTGGCGTTGGAAAAGGCAGCCGACCCGAGGATACCGGATCCCTGGCGGCCTCAGCAGCAAATGAACCGTCGCCTGGTGATCCTATCGATTCAACGAACCCCTCAACCAAGGTTCGCCAACTTACCCAGGAACTTGCCTCGATGAAACGCCAGCTCGACACCGCACAGGATGCGGCAGAGGACCTTCTGACCCGGAATGCGGATCTGGAGTCGGGCATCAAGACGCTCGCCGATGATCTTTCCTTGCTTGAGGATCTCACCGAGTCCACACAGGAAGCGGCAACCAGTCAGCGAGAACTTTTGATCGAAGCGGCAGCGACCACCTTCGCCCGCTTGGAGGAGTCCCCGATTCCCTATCTTATTGAATGTCTCGCCGAAGAAGACATCGAAATGCGCATCTGGGGTGCCGAGGTGCTTGGCCGTCTCGGTCCAGACGCAGCTCCCGCACTTCCCGTTCTTCGCCAACTTCTTCAGTCCGGCGATGAATCGCTGGCCGACACGGCGCAGCGAGCCATCGACGCCATCCGCGACGAGTGACCTGGTTACTTGCGCCTTTCGAAGCTAAAAGGTGCGGCTTCATCCGTGCCGACCACAACCTTCACCGGTGAGGCAATCCCTCCCTGGTCAACCTGCACCCGGAGGATGTTCTTTTCCGGAAATGGCCTATCCTCTATCCAACGATGCCCATCGCCATGGATATAGAGCACCGGTTTTCCGTAGCGAGTCGCCGTCTCGCCGAAGGGGCCGAAAAACTTTACATGTTTTATCGTGGGTGTGGCGTGGCCAAAAACGACAAGGCTCCTGCTCATGGAGCCATGCTTTTCCACCAACCCATTAATCCATGCGACGTTCTGCTTGTGACGCGTGTCCCATTCCGCGGCGTCCTGGACGCGACCGCCAACGATGTTGATTCCAATAAAGAGAACCCCTCCATGCAGGAAGCCAAAGTTCTCCGGCCGCACCGTTTGGCGGGATACCTCAATGTCGTTTTTCCAATGGCGGTCGAACTTCATGAAGTACTTCTTCCAAAACTCCCATGAGGGCGCAGGGTCCACACAGTCATTCCACTCGTTATCTCCTGGAACGATGAACACTCGATGCGCCGATTTTCGCAACATCCCCGAAACTTTCATGTAGACCGCTTCGTCACAGGGCGTGGCTCCATTTTTGATATCGCCAACGTGAACGACAAATTCCGCATCTGGGGGCAGGGCGGCTATCTGCTTCGGCAGTAGAACATCATCTTCCGGGCTGTAGGGAGTGTCACCCATCGCATAAAAGGTGACCGTATCTTCCGCCACGACAGCGAGATCGCAGCAGGCGAGCAAGCCGGCAAGTAACACCGCGAGGACGATAGTGCCTGTACGTACCTGCATCTTGTTCTCCCTGTTTCGATTAATACGACAGAAAAAGTATACCGAAACTTAACCGGCAGACCTGTATCGAGAACAAAAAACGGAACGGGGATTATTCTGCCAACCGACTTCCATGTCGCGCTGAGTTGTTAATGAATAATCTTGCACTCGGGCATCTGCTGCTGCACTCGCAAAACCCCCTCCGGGGTGACCGACGTTCCGTTGACCCAAATTGCCTTCAACCCCGAATTCACCAGCAAATCCAACCCCTCGTCGTTTACTGCCAGGCAATTAAAGAGGAAGAGTTGCCTGAGTTGCCGCATCTCGGCAAGTTCGCCTACTGCATCATTGGTAACGCC
>JAPYUD010000026.1:0-11732 GCA_029936215.1 Pirellulaceae bacterium
CAGTCGTGAGGCTGGAACAGCTGCAGGCAGCCACTCGCTCGGGGGTGCCGGCACGATGGGAGGGAGTCATCGAGAACTTTGCTGCCGGACCCCAGGCGAACCTGGCTGCTGACTGGAGTGTGGATGGCCAGCTGATTCAGCACCAGCTGCTCTCGCTGGCTCCCCTCGAGACCCATTCGCTCCAGCTTGAATACACTTTCACAACTCCGGGCCTGCATTATGTTGAACTCTCCATCAGTGGGGATGACCTGGAGGCCGACAATGAGCGCTGGCAGGTTAGCCAGTTGAGAGAGACGATCGAGGTGTTGTGCGTGGAAGGGAGATCCGGGGAAGCTGACCTTTTGGAACTTGCTCTGGACCCGTCCGGAGATGCCTCATCGATCCACATCCAGAAAGTGACGATCGGTGGACTGGTTGATCAGTCGCTGGAACATTACCAGCTGGTCTGTCTTGCCAACGTGGCACGTTTTTCCCGGGATGAAGCGAGCTTGCTTGCAAGCTATGTCGCCGAGGGAGGCACTGTTGTGTTCTTCCTGGGTGACCAGGTCCAGGCAGAGAACTACAACCAGCTGTTGGGAGTGACAGGAGCTGGTTCCCTGCTTCCTGGACCGCTCTTGGCGTTTGCCCCGGCCGGACCTTACCAGCTTGATCCACTCGCCTACCGGCATCCCCTGGTGTCTGTTTTTCGTGGGCAGCAGCGAGCCGGCCTGCTTTCTACGCCAGTCAACAGTTACCAGCAGATCGAGTTGTCGGGCGAGGAGAGAGGTGCCGGGCTCCAACGCCAGTCGGCCGATCACTGGGAAGTGGCACTGGCACTCGAAAACGGTGATCCACTGGTGATCGACGGACAGGTTGGTCAAGGACAGGTGTTTGTTTTTTTCACTGCGATCTCCTCTCTCTCTCGCCTCCAGGATGAGGACCAGAGCATCGCCTGGTCCGAGCTTGGGAGCTGGCCAAGTTTCCTTCCGATGGTCCAGGAGATGGTCGCGCTGGCTGCCAGTCGAGATCAGGCCCAGAAAAACGTGGCGGTGGGAGACCTGCTCCGGGGACAGCTGGCGGAGGGGACAAGACGGTTGGATGCAGAGATTGTCCTGCCGCGTGGCGACGTGCAGCGACTGGCGGTCCAGGACGTGGATGGACGACTGCGATGGGCTTTTGGCGAGACACCGTGGGGTGGATTGTACAAGGTCCGTAACGGTGGTGAGTCGTCGGCCATCGACCTGTTCGCCGTGAACCTGGATAGCCGTGAAAGTGCCTTGCTGCGAATTCCCGAGGGGGAACTTCCCGCCGCATTGCAGCGGCAGATGGTACATCTGGACAAGCCAGGTGTGCTGGACACGGGTACGCCGGCACGTCCCCTGTTCCAGTGGTTGCTCGGTACGATCCTGGTGCTGCTACTCTGCGAGTCGTGGATTGGCCATCGACCGGGAAGGGGTTCGCCATGATTCACCTTTCCTGTCAGCTCCTGGCCCAGGCAGTGGACTCACTGCGGACTGGCCTGGAACCGTCCTACTACCACCGCTTCCCCTTTTCTCCCTGGGTTTCTGCCCTGGTCCTCTTCGGAGCGATCCTTTTTGTGTTGCTGGTCTCACGACGAGATCGCACGGTGGTGACGAGATGGCAACGCCTGCTGCTGGTCAGCCTGCGAATCGCCCTGGTGACCCTGACCCTGTTCATGATGCATGGCTGGATGCGACAGCAGCATGTCACTGATCTGCCTGACCTGGTCATCCTGCTGGATAATTCCGCAAGCATGGACCTGGAGGATTCCGGCCTGTCGCCTGCTGACCAGGAACGCTGGAGCGGCCAGGTCAGGCAGTTGCTGGGGGATCTCCCTTTAAGCCGTTTCGAACTGGCCCGCGCTGGCCTGCTGAAGGAGGATGGTCGCCTGCTTGACAGCCTGGCTGACCTGCACCAGCTCAAGTTCTTTACCCTGGGGAAATCCTTGCAGCTGCTCACACCGGATCCTGACGGGGTGATCACGGGAAAGATTCGCCAGCTTGAGGCGAATGCCTCGAGCAGTCGACTGGGCAGTGCGGTGCTGGAAATTCTCCAGCTCCAGCGAGGACGTCCCACGACCGCCATCATCGTGATCAGTGATGGAATGACAACAGAAGGACTCTCGATCGCCCAGGTAGCACCCCGTGCTCGACAGCAGGGAGTCCCTCTTTTCCTGGTCGGCCTGGGGAGCCCGAGAGGTCCGCTGGACCTGGAACTGGGAGATCTTGTTGCCGACCGGGTGGCCTTTGTCGAGGATCTGGTTACCGTCGATGTGCGCCTGACTGCTGCCGGGATCGAGAAAGAAAAGGTGCGAGTGGAATTGCGAAGTGCCGCCGACGATCAATTGCTGGCCGAACGGGAGGTGGAAGTTTCCGGGCAACAGCCGAGCCAGCGAGTGAGACTGTCCTTTCGGCCAGGGGAAGCAGGAGAGCATGATTACCGGATCCAGGTTGATCCCCTGGCAGCCGAGAGTGATCTTCAGAATAACTCGCTCGACCACCACTTGCTGGTTCGTGATGAAGCGATCCGGGTCTTGCTTGTCCAGGAATACCCGAGCTACGAGTACCGGCTGCTCAGAAGCTTGCTGGGCCGGACACTCCAGCGATCCGGCAACGCCCAGCTGATTGAACTGGTGAGCGTACTGCAGGATGCGGACCCGGGAGTTGTCAGACTGGATGATTCACTTGCCAGCAGTATTCCCGTCAGCCGAGAAGAGCTTTTTGATTTTGACGTGATCATTTTTGGTGATGTGAATCCCCAGCTGCTTGGCACCACCGTGATGGAAAACCTGCATGCATTCGTGAGCGAGCGGGGAGGGGGGATCGTCTTCCTGGCCGGAACCCGCCACATGCCGACCGCTTACCAGGAGACACCCCTGGAGGGACTCTTCCCATTTCGGCTGGAAGCAGTGCGTCGGCCTGTGGATCCGCAGGCTGGGTTGGGTGCCGCGGATGTCCAGCTCTCCTTCCAGGGCAGGCAGGTCTCGCACCTGATGCTCTCGACCGACGAGCAGGAGAGCTCGCGGCTCTGGGAGAGCATGCCATCGTTGCAATGGCTGATGCAGACAGCCGGCTTGAGGGAGGGTGCCCGGGTGCTTCTGGAACACCCGGCAGCGGGGGCAGACCCGATACCGGTCGTGCTGATGCAATTCGTGGGTGCCGGGAAAGTGATCTTTCATGCCACCGATGAATCCTGGCGCTGGCGAGGGAACCTGGAGGGGGAGGAGTATTACCAGCGTTACTGGCTACAGACAATCCGCTACCTGAACCGTAGCCAGGCCCTGGGTGGAAGCCGGGATGCCGAATTGACCAGTGACCGGGAACAGTATTCCTTTGGAGAGGACGTGCAATTGCGGGTTCGCTTCCTTGATGAGACAGCCGCCCCGGATGATGATGCCGGTGTAATGGTCGTGGTTCAGCGAGAGAATGGGAACCGCCGGCTGGTGACCATGCAGCGGCCAGCCAGCCGCCGGGATCGGTTCCTGGCCACCCTGGATGGATTGCCGGCGGGACGTTACCGGGCATGGATGGCCGATCCCCGCGTGGAGGGAGAGGCTCCCCAGGTTTTCTTTTCGATCCAGGGTCCCACGGGTGAGAATACCCGTAAGGGTGCGGACCTGGATGACCTGCAACGAGCTGCCAGCGAATCCGGGGGCCGACTTCTCAATATTGACCAGCTCGAGGACCTTCCCAGGGTATTACCGCTGGGTAGACAGGTGCGACTGCAATCGCGTCCAGCACGCCCGATCTGGAACAATCCCTGGCTGGCCCTGTTATTTGTCGTCCTGATCACCGCTGAGTGGTTGCTAAGAAAGCGGTTTGGGCTGGTATAATCAAGTCTGTACCTCCTGGCGATCTGCTCGCTGTTTTTCCCTTCACGGCGCAAGTGAAAAGCCTGGCATGAAATCAACAATCCTCTTTTCTGTCGACCAGCTGGCGGTTCGCGCCCGGCGACTTGTCGTGGTGCATGCCATCGCGCTGACGCTGCTGTCGGTGCTGGGGGCAGCGACGCTACTGGCGATCGCGGATTACCTGGTCCACTTCCAGGACCATGGTATTCGCTGGCTTCAGTTCACGGCCCTGCTGCTGGTGAGCATGGCAGCCTGCCTGCATGTCCTCCGCCCGGCGCTGCATTGCCATTTTGAACCGGTGATGACGGCCCGCAGGGTGGAACGCCAGTTTCCACAGCTTGGTCAGCGACTTTCCAGCACCGTCGCCTTCCTGCTCGAAAACAACGGGCAGCCATTGAGTGCCTTCCAGCAGGCACTGCATGATGAGGTGGAGCTGGAATTGGCCAGGCTCAACATGGAGTCCTGCCTGGTGCCTACGCGAACACGCCAGGCGGTGCTTGGATTTCTCCTTCTGGTTGCCATGGTTCTCGGTTGCATCAGCTGGCAGACATCGGACTCCCTGCTGGCGGCTGGCCGCCTCGTCCAGCCATGGCGAGAAACCAGCTGGCCCCGCCGCCATCAATTGCGGCTGGAAGCACCGCCGCTGCGGACGGCCAGGGGAGACCCCTTCCAGGTCACGCTTGTGGATGATCGAGGACGATTGCCCGGCAGGGTGATTTTTGAAGTGGTCTACGATGGCGATGAGGAGACCGGGCGGTTTGAATCCACTGCCAGGGGAAGTTCCTTTGAGTTCCACCTTGAACGGGTGGCTCGTTCTTTCCGGTTGAGGGCACATGGTGGTGATGACGACACGATGCCGTGGCACCATGTCGATGTTGTTGAACCACCGTCGCTTGAAGCAGCCCAGCTGACACTCCACAGTCCCGCTTACACTGCCCGTGCGTCTGAAAAGCTGAGCGGAGATGGACGGCTGATCGCTGGCAGCCAGCTGGAAGTGGAAGTGGAGGTGGATCGTCCAGTGGACCGAGTCGAACTGGTTTTTGAGAACGGAAAGGAACAGTTTCGACAATTCCTGCAAGCGGGACGGGAAGGCAGACAATTTGTCCTGGATGCTGGTAATTCCGGACCATGGATACTCAACGAGTCAGGACATTACTGGTTTGAATTGAGTGGCGAAGTGGCGGCCCGCACAAGGAGCTGGCAGCTGGAAGTCATCAGCGATGAACCCCCGACGGCGATTATTGAAAATCCCCGGGATGGCCAGGCATTCTGGACCCGTGCCATTGTGCCGGTCGTGGCAGATGTCCGGGACGATATCCGCATCCGTGATATCCAGCTGCAGTTTCGCTTGTATCAAGATGGTCCCGGACCGGACCAGGGTGTGGTCATTGTCCAGGGGCCACTGCTCTCCACCGCCGTGGAAACCTCGTCCTTCGAGGAGTTCTTTTCAGGGGATCATCGACGGATTCTGTTTGCCTGGGACCTGGGACTGCAACAGGGTCTCCGCGCGGGGAGCGTGATCGAGTTTGAACTGGTGGTGACAGATTACCTTGGTAACACTGCCAGTAGCAGGACACGGCAGTTGCGATTGCTCGATCGTGAGGATCTGATCGAGCAACTGGTCCGGGATCATTTGCAGGTAAGTGATTCGCTGGGTGAACTCTCCGGCAGGCAAAAGTTGCTTGGTGAACAGACACATCGTCTCCGGCTGCAGTCGCCGGCAGACCGGCCAGCGAAAGAGGCGGCAGGAGAGCTTCAACAGCTGCTTCTCCAGCAGCAAAAGGTGATCGAAAAACTGGTCGCGAGCCCGGATGGTCTGCTGCCATTGGCGAGAGAGCTGGAAAGAGTAATTGTTGCTAACCACCTGCATGGATCGGATATTGCCGATCAGGTTGACAACCTGGAGAAGTCTCTCTCGTATCTTGCCGATAACATGCTGCCTCCATTGAAACAGTACCTGGCGGCCAGCTGGAAACTGGTGGACGCCAGCTCGTCAGGTCCGCTGCTGGAAGAGAGCGAGTGGGAGCAGGTGGCCGCGCTGCTGGAAGCGGCCGAGTTGCTGCAGCAGGGAGTGGCCCAGGAACTGGAAAAACTCTCAGGGAGTAACACGCAGGGGAATCGCTACCGTATGGTGCTTGTTCAATTCGAGCAGCTACTGGCTGACCAGGATCAGCTGTTGGGACAAACCCGGCAGCGACAGCTTGAACGGCTTACCCGTGTCGACAATGGCAGCAATATCGTTCCCGAGGATGCAACCGGGTTACTGCTGGATCGTCAGCAACAGCTCGCCGAGCAGTTCGATCGACTCCAGGGACAGCTCCGCCTGTTGCTGCTGGATGAACAAACCGGGGCATCGCACCGGGAGGCAGCCAGCCAGGCCCAGCAACACGCTCGCCGTGCGGCACTTGGAGGACTTCAACTCGCCGTGGTCCAGTCGCTCCGGGATCAGCAGCTCGGTAAGGGGGTGGACCAGATGGTTTTCATTTCATCCATCCTGGGTGAGATGGTTGATATTTTATCGAATCGCCATGCCCGCAAATTACAGGTGAGGGCAGAGCAGATTGCAGGCCTGCTTGAACGACTCGCGAGGATCAAGGATCAGCAGCAGACCCTGGTTGAGGACCTGAGGGTAGCAAGGGAAGAAGAGGATCCCCAGGCCAGGACTGCACGCCTGCCGGTTCTTGCCGATCGCCAGGATCAAGTTGCCATAGAGATTGCCTCGCTCCTTGAGAATTCGAGTGAAACGATGGTGAACGATCAGCTGGCCCTTGCCCGCTTAGCGGCAGGTCGGGCGAGCATGGCATGCCGGGAGGGACACCTGGATGAAGCGACCGGCCTGGCAGAAGAAGTCGCACTGGCACTTCAAAGGAGCCTTGGCCTGCTGGATCAACTGGAGAAAACGACGCGAAATCAACTTGCCTTTCGCATGATGGACCAGCTTGATCCAAAACTGCAGGCGATTCGTGACCAGCAGCAGCGAGTCCTGGAGGAAACACGGCAGCTCAACCAGATTCGCCAGCAGCGACCGGCCGGCACGCTGCTTCGCAGTGAACAAATCACCGTCTCCGGCCTGGCAGCTCTGGAGCAGCAGCTGGCGGATAAACTGGCAGAGCTTGCCGGGACGCTGAATGATGTTTCGGCCGTTCGCTTTGCCCTGGTGGAAGTCGGCCGGATGATGCAACAAGTGGGCGGATTGCTGGAAGCGGAACAGGTTGGAGAGGATTGCCAGCAGCTTCAGCAAGAACTGCTCGATCGGCTCGACCAGGTTTGTTCGGCACTGGCTGAAGCGCTGGCCTCGTCACTCCCGGACACCTCTGCTGGAATGAAAGCGGGATCCACCGAAACGGATGCCTTGCTGCAATCGCCGGCAGAATTGCAACTGTTGCTATCGATGCAGCAGCAGGTTCTTGAGGAAACACGGATGCTCGAGAGGATCCGGCAGCGGCAAGGTAGTTTGCCGCCACGACAACAACAGCAACATCGAGAGCTGGTGAGCCGGCAGCAGCAGCTGGCTCACCTGGTCGCTCGTATCCGGAATCCAGCTCGAACTGTCAGGCAGGAAGGAGGACAGCCATGACCATGAAGCAGTTGTTTGTTCTTTTTACCCTGGCCTTGCTGCCTCTTGGCGGATTGCCAGCAGACAAGCCACCCCTTTCCAGGGAGCTGGAAAAGAGCCTGCTGGAGGACATTCCCTCGTCTTTACCTTCTTCTCGGGCCAGGTCAAAGGGAACTGAGAGCACGCTTTCCCTTCCAGGGCCGACGATAACAGCCAGTGAACTGGCTGGAGAGGATGTGGGGCAGCAGGGTGAATCGGATCCCCTGTTGCCAATTGAACTCCAGATGCGACAGCTCCACCGTCGTCTTGCCGATGGGGATACGGGGCGAGAAACACAGTTGCTCCAGGTCCGCCTGGTTGAACAACTCGAGGGCCTGCTGGAATCAGCCCGCGCCCGCCAGCAGGAGCGGACCGGCCTGCAATCGAGTAACGTGGGGACAGGGTCGACCGTTGCGGGGACTGGAGCCAGTGGCACGGGAGAGGAAACAACAGCCGAAAACCAGGTCCTGGAGCCCCCGCCGGAGCACCTTTCTCCCGCGATCCAGAGAATCTGGGGATCGCTTCCCCCGGACGTGCGCAGCGAGCTGCGCGGTGCCAGGATCGAGCGGTTCTTGCCCAAGTATGAATCAATGTTGGAACAGTTCTATCGTCGCCTGGCGGCGCCACGCTGACATGCCTGGATGCGAGCGGGATGAAAAATCAAGCAATCAAGCGTCGAAGATTCCTGGGACAGATCAAGTCTGCCGGTCTGTCGACAATGGCACTGGCTTTCGCGGCGGGCTCGCTTGAAGGACAGCGCCGACGAGGTTCTCCCGACCGGTCGATCATGACCGGGGAAACTCGTGCGGCGATCGGGCAAGGGCTGGAGTTTCTGGCAGGACGCCAGAACGAGGAAGGCTCGTTTGGTACAGCCGGGTATGCCAGGAACGCTGCTGTCTGCAGCCTGGTCGGACTGGCGATGCTTGCCAGTGGAAGTACTCCCCGACGAGGGGTGCATGGAGAAACGGTAGACCGCCTGGTGCAGTTCATTCTTGCCCAGGCCGGCGACAGCGGCTTTATCGCTGTGCCGGACAAGGCAACCCAGGGGCCCATGTACGATCACGGGTTTGCAACACTTTTTCTTGCCCAGGTCTATGGCATGTCGCCCCGGCGTGAAATCCGCGGAGCACTCAAGAAGGGGGTGCAGCTGATCGTTGACACGCAGAATTCCGAGGGAGGCTGGAGATACCAGCCGGAAAAAAAGGACGCGGATATCTCGGTCACGATCTGCCAGGTGACGGCCCTCAGGGCGGCCCGGGATGTCGGGATTTTTGTGCCCTCCGAGACGATTGATCGCAGCGTCGCCTACGTGAAACGTGCCCAGAATTCTGATGGAGGTTTCATGTACACGCTGGAAGGGGGAGAGAGTGCTTTTCCTCGCACCGCTGCGGGAGTGGTCTCGCTCTACAATGCCGGCATCCACGAGGGCAAGGAAATCGATGCGGCACTCGCCTACCTTGAGGAGAATGCACCGCAAGCGGGCGCCTTTGACCAGTCCTCGCACTTCCTCTACGGCCAGTATTACGCGACCCAGGCATGGTGGTATGCGGGAGGAGACCGATGGAAACGGTGGTACCTCTCGGTACGAGATCCACTGGTTGCCGCCCAGGCAACCGATGGTTCCTGGAGCGGGAAGATCGGCCTGGAGTACGCGACCGCTGTCTGCTGCATGATCCTGCAAATGCCCAATAACTACCTTCCGATTTTCCAGAGATAAGAGAATGCGAAAACAGGCTGTCTTCTTGCTGCTAGCGATACTGGCCCTGCTGGGGCCTTCCACGCAGGCATGGTCGCAAGGGGAGCATGCACGTTCCGGTGTTGGGCATGATGGAACACCGATCCAGGGAAAGCTGAAGCGACTGGATGAGCAGGGGCGACTGGTGCTCGAGCAGGGAGACCAGCAGAAGGTTGTCGAAAGTGGACAACTTGCTTACTGGGGAAGGCTGGCAGCTGCCAGGGAGGGTGCCTGGCTATTGATGAGCGGTGAAAGCCGTATCGTGGCAGATCTAATCTCCTGGGACGAGGAGCGGGTCACCGTGGAATCACGGTACTGGCAGCAGGCGACGATCCCGGTTGCCAGCCTGCGGGGGATTGTTCTTCGGCCCCCCACGTCCGTGGCCCGGCAGGATAGATTGCTCCGGCAGATCCAGGAACATGTCGCCGGCGAGGACCTCGTTTTCCTGCAGGATGGGGATATTCTACGAGGTGCGGTCCTGGGATTCTCGACCATGAGAGAAATACTCCCCCTCGTCCGGATTCGTATTGCGGGCCAGGCGGAGGCGGCGAGGATCCCGTTTTCCAAGGTCCAGGCTGTCGCTTTTCGACACCTGCCCGCCGGCTCTGCCGAGGATCCTGCCAATCGCTGGGTAGTTGGTTTTCGTGACGGAAGCCAGCTTTCGGTGAAGTCCCTCAAGCAGCAGGACACCGAGCTGCACTCCATCATGGAGCACGGCCTGAAGCTGGTCCGCCAGACAGCCCCCGGCCGAGATGCCTGGCACGATGTGGTTTACCTGCGACCGGTGGATTCCAAAACAAAATACCTTTCGGACCTGGAGCCTCTCGGTTACAAGCACATTCCATATCTTGGTGCCGCCTGGTCCTACCAGATGGACCACGGCGTGATGGGGGGGCGGCTTACCAGTGGAGGAGTGCTCTATGAAAAGGGAATCGGGATGCACAGCACGTCCCGGCTCGCCTTCGAGGTTCCAGCAAACGCCGGCTGGTTCCATGCCGAGATGGGCCTGGATGACAGTGCCGGTCGGCGAGGAAGCGTCGTCTTCCTGGTTTACTGCCAGCGAGCAACAGAGGAAGAATTGACCTCCAGCTGGGAGATGGTTTTCCAGAGCGAGGTGGTTCGTGGCGGTGACGTGCCCGGGCGCGTGCGGGTCTCACTGGAGGGCGTGCGCCGCATGGCCCTGGTCGTGCAGCATGCCGATCGAGGAGACGTGAAAGACCATGCCAACTGGCTTCAGGCTCGTATCACAATCAAGCCTTCCGAGTAACGGTCAGGCCCCGTACTTGCCCAGTCGTCCAGCATTGGCCAGTGCCAGGGTCATCAGGTGCTTTGCCTCGAACTGTCCCAGCCCACCACGGATGCAACTGGAATCGCTGAACTCGGTTAGTCCGTCCGGGCGGCAGCAGTCCGAGACCAGCAGCGTGGGGACCGGGTGCCAGCTATGTTGCTTGAGGTAGCTGGGAGTGCTGTGATCCCCGGTCACGATTAGCACATCGGGGGAGAGTTCAGTAACTCGTGGAAAGATCGCATCAAACTGCTCGGTTCGTTCGCGCTTGGCATCAAAATCACCATCCTCGCCGGTGCTGTCGGTGTACTTGAAATGCACGAAGAAAAAATCAAAATCGTCCCAGGCCGCTGCCAGTACCTCCATCTGTTCCTCGAGCGTCTGGGGCTGGCCAACGATCTCCATGCCAACCAGCTGGGCGAGGCCCTTGTACATCGGGTAAACCGCGATCGCCGCGGCGCGTAGCCCGTAGACCTCCTGGTAGCTCGGCAGTTCGGGGCGGGCGGCAAAACCACGCATGGTAAGGAAATTCGCCGCCTCCTCGTCCGCCAGCAGCCCGGCTGCCTGTGCCAGGAATGCCGCTGCCACCTCTGCCGTTCGCTGGCTTGAATCGTCCGATGCGATCGGATCCAGCGGTGCAACGCCAGTTGCCTGGGGATCGGTGTCCCGGACACTGCCGCCAAGTCCCTCACCCCGCAGGACAACCACGAAGCGATGTTCCTTGACCGGTTCCACGAAGATCTCGATCCCCGGGACCTGGACCTGGCGAAGGCGTTCCACCAGCAGGCTGCTCTGCTCGGTCGGGATTCGGCCAGCACGCCGGTCAGTGATCAGGCCTGCCTCGTTGAGCGTGCAGAAGTTGCAGCGAATCGCCACGTCTCCCGGTTCGAGCGCGAAGCCAATTCCGGTGGCCTCCAGGGCGCCCCGGCCGATCTGGTAGATGAGCGGGTCATAGCCGAAAAGTCCCAGGTGCCCCGGCCCACTTCCGGGGCTGATTCCAGGGAGTACCGGGATGCTGGCTCCCTGCACACCCTGCGATGCGAGGGCATCCAGGTTGGGCGTCGCGGCTGCTTCCAGTTCCGTTGGCCCACCCGCTTGCATCGGGAGCCCCCCCAGTCCGTCGGCCACCATCATCACGATCTTGGAATCATTCTGCGTGTGGAGAGTTCGAGTAAGCTGGTGAATGTCCATCGTTTGCTGGGATCGATCGCGGTTTGTGAATTGTTGACGCGGCGCGAGGATTTTCTCCCCGCTCAAGGTCCCCAAC
>JAPYUD010000026.1:11742-14416 GCA_029936215.1 Pirellulaceae bacterium
GGCCGCTGCTTCCAACTCGGTTGGGCCACCTGCTTCCATCGGCAGGCCTCCCAGTCCATCGGCGACCATCATCACGATCTTGGAGTCATTCCGGGTATGCAGAGTTCGAGTGAGCTGGTGAATGTCCATGGTTCCAGGCATCGAGAGGGAAGCGTGAAATGTCGGCAGAGTGGGATAACGGGATGCAGGGTGTTTCCCGCTCACGCGGTCCCCAACAGTACCACAAATCGGAGAAAATCGACAAGGTCCCACTGTTGTTTCAAAGCGGATTCCGACAGACTGGATAACTGGTGACCGTGGCCGCGCGACCGAGGATGACCCATCGATGCCGATGCTCAGTTATGACCCGGGTGGTGTTTTCCGTGCCGGAGCAGTGACATCCGAGCAGCTTGAACAACTTGCTCCACGGCTGGAGTCGGCCAGACAGGAAATCGACCAGGATGACCTGGCAGTGCTCGCCGCCGGAGATTCTCTGCCAGCCGACCGCGAGCCACTCGATGCCACTTTCTACCCGCTGCCAGAACAGTTGCTCGTGGAACAACAACAGGCGGGCAACAAGAGCGTTGTTGGCAGGATTGGACAGCTGGCCGCCCGCTTGCAAGACCAGGTCGAGACAGTGGTGCTGCTGGGCATCGGCGGATCCTCGGCCGGTGCCAGGTCGCTGATGGATGCCTGCTGTCATCCCTACCACAACCAGAAGGAGGGTCGGACCCGGTTGTTCTTTGCCGGTGGAAATGTCGACAATGACGCCACCGGTGCTCTTCTGGAATTGCTCTCAGCGGATCGGCGCCCCTTTGCAATGCTGGCCATCAGCAAGAGCGGAGGAACGCTGGAGACCGCCATCGCGCTCAGGCAGTTGATGGCCCTCCAAGAGCAGCTGCGGACACCTGCCTGGCCTGCATCTGCGGACCTCCTTGTCCCGGTGACGGCTCCCGGTAGCCGGCTGGATCGGATTGCTGACGAGGTTGGTTGCAGTGAGCGGTTTTCTGTCCCGGAGGGAGTGGGGGGACGTTTTAGTATTCTCAGTCCCGCTGGCCTGCTGCCGGCCGCCCTGCTGGGAATTGACATCGAAAAACTGCTCGAGGGGGCGGCAGCAATGAACGAGCGATTTCGCCAGGCACCACCTGGTGAAAACCCGGTGCTGGACTATGCCGGGGTGGGTTACCTTGCGGAAACGACTGCTGAATTGACGACGCGCGTCCTGGCGATGTGGAATGAATCGCTTTACTCCACCGGGCTCTGGTGTGACCAGCTGCTGGCCGAGAGCCTTGGCAAGCAGCAGCGTGGTGCAACTCCCCTGACAACACTCAATACCCGTGACCTGCATTCGCGGGCCCAGCAGCACCAGCAGGGCCGGCGTGACAAGTTGATTACGAACCTGGTGGTCGCTGGATCCGGCACCACGTCCCTTGCCATCGGTCCGTCTCCCTGGAACCATGATCGGCTTGACAGTGTTCAGCACCTGGGGCTTGACGATGTGGAGCGGGCTGCCAGGGAGGGAACAAGCGAGGCACTCCAGGCCGTTGGCTGCCCGACGGCAGAGATCGAGCTGACAGGGCTGGATCCATTCTCGCTGGGGGAGTTTTACCAGATGATGATGCTGGCAACAGTGGTAGAGGGTAAGCTGTTGGGTGTGAACCCTTACGGGCAGCCTGGCGTGGAAGCGTACAAGCAGAACATGGCTCTCCTCCTTGGACTCGACCAGGACTGAAGCGGTGGTGCGAAAAGGATCTTTGAGATGACGACGGAATTGACCTGGCTGGGACACGGGAGCTGGCTGATCAGGTCGGGTGAACACCGTATCGTGCTGGATCCCTTTCTGACAAACTCTCCCACGGCTCCATTTTCAGTGGACGAGCTCGAGGCAGATTACATCCTCGTTTCCCACGGACACTTTGATCACGTCGACGATATTGTGCCTCTTGCCTCGCGCTGTAGTGCAACGGTGATCGGGGTCTTTGAGATTACCACCTGGCTGGAGTCAAAACACGGTATCACGGCCACCGAGCCGATGAACCTTGGCGGAGAAATCGAGCTTCCCTTTGGCAGGGTCAAGATGGTCCAGGCAACACACAGCTCTGTTTTGCCGGACGGGAACAGCGGCGGTGTGCCCGCCGGTTTCGTGGTGAGTTTTCCCGAGGGGAAAGTCTACTTTGCCTGTGACACCGGGCTCTTCCTGGACATGCAACTGATCGGGAAACCTGGTATTGAACTTGCCGTACTTCCTATCGGTGACCGCTTCACGATGGGGCCGGCGGATTCGATCGAGGCGATCAAGCTGGTAAAGCCGAACCGAGTCGTGCCGGCCCATTACACTACCGGGCCGCCGATTGAACAGGACGCGAATGCCTGGGCCGAGTCGGTGCGTTCCGAGACCGGGGCCGAACCGGTGGTTCTGGAGCCAGGGGAGTCGATCACACTCGAGTAAAACAGGGAATAGAAAAATGATGATTCGGGGAACAGGGACAATGCTGCTGGGAACCATCCTGCTGCTTGGTGCCAGCGGACCGGTCTGTCTTGCACAGCAGGAACTGGGCTGGAAATTCCAGCCTGGTCAGCAGCTGAAAGTGTCGATCGAGCAAAAAACCGAGAGTAATACCCGGGTTGCTGACCAGTCGTTGAAGATGACAGTCCAGCTTTCGGTCGAAGAAAAATGGGACGTGAAAGAGGTCGC
>JAPYUD010000026.1:14426-16899 GCA_029936215.1 Pirellulaceae bacterium
GCCGAGAACGGCGTGGCGACCATCGACCGTTCGCTCACCCAGATCAAGCTTTCCATTCGCTCGGGAGTGGACGAGGAGATCACTTTTGATTCGTCCCAGCAGCGATCGGCGCCGGGGGTGGCTCGCACGATCGCCCAGGCCCTGGCACCGGTGCTGGGAAAGCCGGTCAGGATCCAGGTGAATCCTCGAGGAGCGGTGGTGGATGTCGAACTTGGCAAGGAACTCAAGGGCCAGCTCGCAGAGCTGGCAAAGGTGCTTGGCGATTTCTTTTCACCCGATAGTATCGAGCAGCAGTTAATGACGATCGGTCGGTTGCCGGCGGGCCCTGTCAGCAAGGGGCAGAGCTGGATGGCAAATGTTGAGTCGACGACAGCGCTTGGAAAGCTCTCGGTGGCGAGAACTTTCACCTACGAGGGAGAAAAGAACACGACCGACGGCAGCGTCAGCGAGATTACGATTGCCGGCCAGCTCAAGCTGATTCCAGGGACGGGGGAGAAGGACCGCACGGTCACGCTGCGAGAACAGCAGCTCACTGGCGTCCTCCGTTTTGATGCTGCTGCAGGGAGGCTGCTGGAGAGTACCGAGCAGCAGAAGCTGGGGATTCAAACGGCTTACCGGGAACTGAGGATCCAGTCCGAGGTGGCAACGTCGACCCGTACCACCGTGACCCTGGTCGGGCCATGAAAGGTTGATCCCCTCCTTATTCTCGCGGGGGGATCCGGACCTGGATCTCGTCTCCCTCGACACGCAGTTCGAAAATGTCGATCGAGATCTGGGGGTTGTCGCACCATGTGCCGTCCCGGTAACAGAATCTCCAGGCGTGCCAGGGGCAGGTGACAATACCATCTTCCATGTATCCACTTGCCAGCGATACTCCCATGTGGGGGCAGATGTCATCCATGGCATGGAAGGTGCCGGCCTCATGAAAGATACCGACGATCCGGCCCTGGACATTGTAACTGCGGGCCTCTCCCTCCGGGATCTCATCGACCCGGGCAACCGTGGTAAACTCTGTCATTGTGGGCCTCGAACGACTCCAGCCGCGCAGAAAAAAATCGGTCACCGGCAGTGTCGCATTATTCTATCGACAAGCTGGGGCGGGTTGAAGGGAGGCTGTTATGTTGTTAGTGATGAGGGAAGAAGCCATGCCAGCCATGGCGGACCTGGAGAGAAACGGAGTGCGAGTTCATGAATCGAGAAGGTGAATCAGGGGAAGCCGCTGCCGAGTTGACGTTTTCCGAGTTCCAGCAGTTGATCCGTACGATGTACCTGGAGAAGGATGTCGCCCGGGGGATCGATGGAACCTTTATGTGGTTGATCGAGGAAGTCGGGGAACTGGCCGCTGCGCTTCGTGAAGGGTCCGCCGAGCAGCAGCAGGAAGAATTTGCCGATGTGCTGGCCTGGCTGACAACGATTGCCAACGTTGCCGGAGTGGACCTGACCGCTGCCTTGCGGGCCAAGTATGGTGGTGGATGCCCTGGCTGCGGCCAACTCACCTGCTGCTGTGAGGATGGGGCCAAGCCGTAATTCGGCGGCATATCACGAAACCTCTTTTTTTCTTATGCTGGAACAATCGAGGTAACTGGTCGATCCCGCTGTGCCAACTCCTGGAGCGCTAGCATGCACCAGCGTTTCTTTTTCTTTCTGATGGCCCTGCTCATATCCTGCCTGCTGGTGATGGCCGGTCCAGCACACGGGGCTGAACTGATCGAGGATGCCAAGGTCGGGATTGGAGGGCAATTCAAGCTGGGGCACTGGACCCCGCTCCAGGTTCGCCTGCATTCGCCAGACGACCTGCAGGGGCAGGTCGAGGTGACCATCGAGGATGGCGATGCAACGGCCGCGGTCTACCAGGGAGCATCCCCGGTCTCACTGGTTGCAGGAAAGCCACAGACCGTGACCAGCTATGTTCGTTTTGGTCGACAGCAAAGTGGCCTGGAGGTGGTGTTTCGTGATTCCGCTGGCGAACTTCTCTCCTCGCGACGCTTCGCCACGCCACAGGCGATGCTCTCAACCGATTACTGGATCCTTACCGTGGGTGCCGATATTCCGGTCAATAAACGGCAGCTGGCATCCGGGCTGGCGGTCGATGCCAGGGAGCTGAACGCCGGACACCTGGCCTCGCTCGATGATTTGCCCGACAAGTGGATCGGACTGGAGGGAGTGGATCAACTGGTGCTGACCACCAGCCAGCAGGAGTACACCGGAACCGATCAGGAGGAGAGCCGGGCTGGGGTGCTCGAAAGCTGGGTCCAGATGGGAGGCCGGCTGGTCATCAGCGTTGGACGGCAGGGTGAAAAACTGCTGGCAGGAAATTCAAGCTGGAAACAGCTGGTCCCCGGCACCTATTCACGCACCATCCGCCAGTGGCAGACCGGCGGCCTGGAAGATTTCTCCGGGGCCAGGAAGCGACTCCTGCTTTCCCCGGCAGGCGATTCCCCGATGACGCTGCTGGACAATGTGACCGGTGTTC
>JAPYUD010000496.1:0-3055 GCA_029936215.1 Pirellulaceae bacterium
GATGAAAACCGAGATGATTCGGGCCCCCGGCAGTGCCGACAACCAGCAGCGTCGCCAGCACCGTCGCCAGCACCGTCAGCAGCCTCCCGGTGCGATGTGCCTCGTAGATCCAGCAACTCGCTGCCAGGTAACTGGTCACCGCAAGCAGCACGGAAAAACCGCTTATCGTCCTGGGAATCGTGGTGGGACTGTCGCTTCCAAGAGACCAGCCGACCAGTGCCGCGAGCACCGCAATCCCCATCACCACCCAGAGGTGGATCCGAAAAAAGCCACTGGTTACCTGGCGAGGGGACGTCAGGCCAATGGAGAAGGCAATCCCCATGGCGATGCGGATCAGGAAGTGCAGGATATGCCAGGCGAGAGACACGGTTTTTGCTAGTGATGGTTGCCGTAGATCAACTGCATGACCTCTGCACGGCTGGAGAGGTTCGATCGAAAAATGCCCTTCATGGCCGATGTGACGCAGAGCGATCCCGGCTTGCGAACTCCCCGGATCGCCATGCAGGAATGCGTCGCCTCGATAACGACCGCCACGCCCCGGGCATCCAGTTCCGATACAAGCAGGTTCGCGATTTCCTCGGTCATTCTTTCCTGGACCTGGGGACGCCGGGCAATCACCTCCACCACGCGAGCCAGCTTGCTCAGGCCGATCACCCGGCCGCTTGGCATGTAACCAATATGGGCCTTGCCCATGAATGGCAGCATGTGGTGCTCACACATGCTGCAAAAACTGATGTCCCGTACGAGAACCACCTCGTCATATTTTTCCTCGAAGAATTTCTTCGTGTGCTGGCGGGGATCCTGGTGAAGACCGCTGAACATCTCTGCATACATGCGAGCCACGCGGGCAGGGGTTTCGGTCAGTCCCTCCCGGTCCGGGTCCTCGCCGACCGCCAGCAGGATCTCGCGGACCGCTGCCTCGATGCGGGCATGGTCCACGTCGACGTTCTTGTTTGGTGAATCTGTCATCAGTTCCTTTTTCCGCTCACTGGCTGGCCAACCCTACCATCGTAAATCTTCATTGCCTGCCGGGTCAAAGGGGGGCGGGCCCGGCTACACGTTAAGTCCCGGTTCGAGGTTCTCTTCCAGGTGAATTTCAGGGATCTTCTCGACCTCGATCTCCGCCTGGGGATACTCCTCGTCGCTCTCGAGGAACTGCTGGCAGCAATGCGTCAGTTCCTGGATCAGCTTCTCCACGTTCAGCCCCTGGTGCACCGGCAGGTGAGGCTCGAGGTATTTGCAACTGGAATGGTAGAGCTTGCGGGAACCACGGATGTTGCCGTTGCCGAAGTGATGAAGGCAGACTGCCACCTGGATCAACCCCTGGTAAAAAGTCCGCGCCGGACCCTCGGCGTCGACCCAGAGATCTTCCCAGACCTCGTGGGCCTCGAAAAATTCACAGCGGTTAAAGTAGTCAATCCCCGCCAGGTAACGTGAATCGTGGGGGCCGCTCTTGTCGTTCATGGCTACCTAATCACGCGACATCATCAGCAGGAGGATGTAATAGAACAACAGTGCCACGGCGGCAAACAGGCAGAGCGCCGCTACCACGTGCTGGTCGGTGCGGAAACGGTTCATCACCTGGGAGGTGTAGTAGAGGATGTAACCCCCCGCCAGGCCAATGCCCACGCAGGAAATGACGATTCCCAGGTTCAATTGGAAAAAGATGGCGCAGACAATCATGCCCATCAAGACAAATCCCATCAGCATCAGCGCCTGGCCCATCCAGCTGAAATCAGCCCGGGTAACAAAGACGATCATTGTCAGCCCAAGGAACACGAAGGTAGTGATGATGCCGGCCGAAGCAATCGTTCCCTCCCCACCATGAAAACCGGCAATGTAGAGCAGCGGGACAAAGATCGCCGCCTCGGCAAGTACATAAAGACCCAGCCCCATGTACTGTGTCGAGACGGACTTTGCCGATGCCGCCCACTTGTTGGCAACACTGCTGACGACCATGAACGCGACCAGTACCAGCAGAAAGTTCCAGCCGCCAACCATCACGCCGATCGCCTTCTGCATCGTGGCTGCCGGGATCAGGGTGAAGATGGCCAGTTCCAGCACGACAAACAGCAGCACCGCCGCCGTCAGGTGCATGTAGGTGCGACGGATAAAAGCTGTCCGTTCCGACTCGGCAGCATGGGCTGCCAGAGTGGTATGGTAACCGGACAGCGAATCAAAGGCCTGGTTGTCCTGGTAACTCATCGTCATCGCTCCTGGGGCAGAGGGAAAGCACTTGTTTCACTTCCTGTTATTCTCAAAGGGTTCAGCCGGGGTGTCAACATCTACATGGAAATCAGCCTGGCCGAATTGAATAACGGCCTGCTGTCGGCCGCGCCTGCTTGACAATTCACCCGCTGGAAGACAAGAATTGCCGCGCAGCAGTTACATGCGTCCGCCGTTGTTCCACGTGTTCCAGATTGTCTCGCCGAGCAGGCACGATGCCATGACCGCGACAACTGAGGAAAAACGCTATGCCGCCAGGGTGGTTCGGCACCTGGCAAGGGATTATGCCGACGCCGAGTGTGCCTTGCTGTTTGAGAGTCCCTTCCAGCTGCTGATCGCCACGATTCTCTCGGCCCAGTGTACCGATGAGCGGGTGAACATCGTTACCCGGGAACTGTTTGCTCGCTACCCGACCGTCGAACAGATGGCGACGGCGACCCAGCGTCAGGTGGAGAAACTGGTGCAGAGTGCGGGCTTTTTCCGCACCAAGGCGAAGAACATCCGTGCCTGTAGCAAGGCGATCGTCAAGGAGCATGGTGGCGAGGTCCCCGAGAGTCTCGAGGCACTGGTGCAGCTGGCCGGCGTCGGTCGCAAGACGGCGAATGTTGTGATGGGGACTGCCATGGGGATCGCCACCGGTGTGGTGGTGGATACCCACGTGGGACGGATCAGCCGCCGGCTGGGACTGACCAGCGAGTCCGACCCGGTCAAGGTGGAACGTGACCTGGTGGAACTGTTGCCGAAAAAAGAATGGATCAACTACTCCCATCGGATGATTCACCATGGACGCAAGGTCTGCAATGCAAGGAAGGCACGATGCGAGCAGTGC
>JAPYUD010000497.1:0-3054 GCA_029936215.1 Pirellulaceae bacterium
GTCAGGCGGTAACGGCCTGCCATTCATGGTGGTCGCCAGCAATGTACCGTTGCCGAACCGGGTCTTCTCCAGGCTCTTTTTAACCGGAATAGATGCCCCGAACGGAAACGTTCGACCGTCCTTTTTCACCTGGTCAATACTTTCGAACCAGACATGTTTCGCTCCCTCCTTCAATCCGGCCAACTGCAGTATGTCCGCCAGCCGTACGCCACCCCAACGCGCATTTCCAATTGGCCCAGCTTTCCATTGGACACCGCCGACTTTTTTGACAGGGCTTTGTTCGCGGCGCCGGTCCCCGGCGCACGTCATGGTGGCGGTGATCTCGGTGGCGGGAAAACGGTCCGTGATTTCAGCGATCGAGAGGCTCAACTTTCGTTGAACCATTCCCTCGACCGTTATCCGAAACGAATCCACATCGACCTTCGGCACAGGAGCATGGCTGCGAACGTAAAAGTGCTTGACGGGAGTTTCCCACGATTGGACCAGCTTGTTCAATGCGGGTTCGGCGTTCATCGGTGTTTCGCCGTGAACAATCAGCTGTTTGCTGTCCGCGGCTTGCTGTCCGGCAAATATCCAGGGTTGGTTGATCAGACCCACGGTCGCGCTGGCGGTCGCCAAACCCAACCAGTGACGCCGATCGAGATATCTTTCAGGAAGTGATGGAGGTTGCATGGAAAGACTTTTCTCTTGCGATCCAAGCGAGGACGAATTAAGTGTTTTCAACGACCCCGAGCAGGGGGTGTTAGGAAAGATGAATCGGGGCGACTGGACTTGAACCAGCGACCTCTGCGTCCCGAACGCAGCGCTCTACCAGACTGAGCCACGCCCCGCGAGCCGGCATTGCCGGCAAGCTGATTATCTTAACCTCTTGCCATCTCGGCCGGTAGGGACTCACTGGGCATCTGCCACCAGGGGCACGAAACGGCAGTTCATCAGCACCTCGCTGGTGGGCTTGCCATGGTACTTGGTGATCCGGGTAAGCTGCTGAACTTTCTCCCCACCGAGCGGCGCCACCAGGACGCCCCCCTCGGCCAGCTGGTCCCAGACCGGACCGGGTACATTCTGCCCCGCCGCCGTGATCATGATCCGCTCATGCGGCGCCGCGGCCGCATGGCCCTGGCTACCATCGCCCAAAAGCAGCTCGACATTCTCGTAACCGAGCCGGGCTAGCCGTTCCCTGGCCGCCTCGTGAAGTGGCAGGTGCCGTTCGATCGAGATCACGCGGCCTGCCAGCTCGGCCAGTACGGCCGCCTGGTAGCCGCTGCCGGTGCCAATCTCCAGGACCAGCTGGTCGGCAGAAAGCTCCAGTGCCTGGCTCATGGCTGCCACAATGTAAGGCTGGCTGATCGTCTGGTCGCAGTCGATCCCCATCGCCTGGTCCTGGTAGGCCAGGTGCTGCTTTCCAGCAGCCATGAACTGGTGCCGGGGAACCTTCTCCATGGCAGAGAGCACGCGCGGGCAGGTGATGCCCCGTGCGGCCAGGTGCTCGGCAAGCATTCGCGCCCGATCGTCACGAAAAGGATCGGGATTTTCCATCAGGATGACTCGACCGGCACGCCGGCGGTCATCTCGGCCGGTCGCCAGTCGACCAGGTGCAGCTCCACGCTTCGCCGGCCCCGGAACTCGTTGATCACGGCCCGGTAGGCGATGTCGATATTCCCCTCCACCTGGTCCATTTCCTCTGCCCAGTCACCCTTGCCGAATGCGACTGCCCGCAGGGTCACCGAGTGTTGTTTCAGTTTCACGCTCAGGTGCAGGTCTCCTCCCCCCATCCGGCTGGGGGTGCCGGCGATCTCCACGCCCGATGCGCAGAGGACCGGCCGCGGGTTACTGTTGCCAAACGGTGCCAGCCGATGAATCTGATCAACCACCTGGAGCGTGAGTTGGCTGAGTGTTGTCTCGGCGTCGATCATCACCTCTGCCATCAGGTCTTCTTTACAGATCGCCCCGGCCACGTGCTCGCAAAACGCGTTTCGGAAGGCGTCGATGTTCCCGTCCTTGATCGTCAGTCCGGCAGCGGCCGGGTGCCCACCGTGCTTGACCAGGAGATCGGTGCAGGCGTTGAGCGCCTCGTAAAGGTCCAGCCCCAGGGCCGAGCGGCCACTTCCCACTGCCGGCTCCCGTGCGATCTTGTCCTGCGCGATGATGATGGCTGGCCGCTGGAACTTCTCGGCGATGCGGCTTGCCACGATCCCGATCACTCCGGGATGCCAGCCGCGGCCGGCCAGCACGAAGGCATCATCGTTTTCTGCATCGAAGTCCTCCTTGATCTGCTTATTCGCTGCCAGGCTGATACTTCGCTCGAGCGTCTTTCGAGACTCGTTCAGCTCATCCAGGTACTCTGCCAGGTCCTCGGCCCGCTGCGGGTTGTCCGTTGTCAGTAGCTCCACCCCCAGTTCGGCCTGGCCCAGTCGCCCGGCGGCATTCAGGCGAGGCCCGATCGTGAAGCCGATGTCGTCGGCATCGAGCGAGGATTTCGCGTCCAGCTTGGTGCGTCGCATCAGCGCCTTGAGTCCCAGCGGTGCATGCTCTCGCATACTCACCAGTCCGTGTCGTACGATGATCCGGTTCTCATCCAGCAGCGGGACCACGTCGGCAACGGTACCAATCGCAGCGATTCCCATCGCCATCAGCAGGAACTCGCGCATCGCGGGGCTCACCTTGCGGGCATCGCTTGCCCGCTGGCAGAGTGCCCAGGCGAGCTTGAAAGCGACTCCCGCGCCGCAGAGCCCGGCAAAGGGGTAGCTGCTGCCGGGCAGGCCCGGGTGTACCAGGACGTTGGCCCCCGGCAGCGTTTCCCCAAACCGGTGGTGGTCAGTAATGATCAGATCCAGCCCGAGTTCCCTGGCCCGTGCCGCCTCGGCCACGTTGCCGATACCGCAGTCGACCGAGATCACCAGGCTGGTTCCCTCCCCGGCAAGCTTTTCCAGTCGCTCGCTATTGAGCCCGTATCCCTCGGACATGCGGTTGGAAAGGTAAGACCCCGCGTTGGCCTGCAGCATGGTGAGGCATCGCAGCAGGATGGCGGTCCCGGTCATGCCATCGGCATCATAG
>JAPYUD010000498.1:0-3043 GCA_029936215.1 Pirellulaceae bacterium
GTTCCACACCGCGACGTTGCCACCAGTCACGCCGGAGACAACCAGCATCGCAGACTCGGAGGTCAGGCTCGAGGCCGGGTCGAGGCCCGCGAGGAGGATTCGTTCGTTTTCATTCGACGTTCGTGCACGGGCGGTAACCCCGAGGTTAGCGGTGGAGTTGAGTGCAGTAACAATCCTCGCGGCAACCTCGGTTTGCGTCGTTGTGCCATCAAAGGCGATGGCAATCGTCTCCGGTTGCGTGGTTCCGTTGTTGTCGAATTCATAGACAATGGCGTCCCCGGCATTGTCGTGGATGGAGAATGTCGTGCCGTCGACGAGTGGGTTGTCGCTGCTGGTGGTGAGTACAAAGCCCTGGCCGTCGAAGGGAGATTGGCTCAGGCCAACAATGAAAACCGGTTCACTGGAAGGGATGTTGAATTCATCAAAGGGATTTATGTCGCTTCCTGCCGGCTGCAGCTGATCCTTGCTGGCGCCACTGGCATCCTCGAGGATGGTCATGTCGATTCGGCGGACATGGAAGCCCTCGCGCGTTTGGTCATTGTCAGGCGTGACATACACATCCTGGAACTGGTCCCAGTTGGCTGGGGTGAATGTGAGGGTGTTAACCGCCTGGCCGGTCGCCGGGTCGGTCAGTGCGGTACTGTCGCTACGTGAAAGCTGGAGCTGGGGCTCCCCGGGAATCGGGCTCACTCCCTGGTTAATATCGAACTCGATGCTGGTGGTTACGGCCGGTTCTTTTGAGAGCCGTACCCGAAGGACGTCGTGCTCGCCCAGTTGGTCCCCGTCTGATCCCTCGATCACGCTTGTGACAGTATCGAAATCTGTGATCACCTGGTCAGCCGGGTCGGCGAGTGGAAGGTAGCTCTTTGTCTCATCCACGATCAGCCCGGGTACATCATTGTCATGGATCTTGACTTCAAGGCTGGGGATGGTGAGTCCGTCATATTGCTGGATCCGGTAAACGCTCTCGCCTGCTCTTGGGTCGGTGGCCCAGGGACTATTGAGCACGAGGGTGGAAAAGGCGGTGTGGCTGGCAGTTCCGCCACTGGTGTAAGGAGTCAATGCCGTGCCATCCACCTCGGCCAGCAGGACCCGGGTCGGTTCCTGGGGAATGGTGGTGACGCGATAGCTGTTGCCGTTTAACTGTTCTGTACCGAGAACACTGTCAACCTGGATGCGGTCGTTATTGCGGAGGTGATGTTCGGCTGCAAAAGTGAGTGTGACGGGTCCCGTGCTGACGTCGACAATGTTGTGGGTGGTGACAGTGGAAGAAATCCGGTGATCCAGAACCAGTCGTTCTTGCCCGGCGCCGGGACCGCCCGCGATTTTCAGCGTGGCACCTCGTAAAGCGCTGCTTCCGTCGGCCTGCCGCGGGAAGCTGGCCGTGGAGTCGGTAAACGTGCTGCGTGGATCGGGCGAGGTGGTAAAGCTTGCATCGTCCGTGAGACCGCCCGGTTGTTCGTTGAAGCTGGACATCGTGCCGGTGAAGGCATCATCAATTCGTACCAGGTAGGTGGAGAGTGGAATCGGCACCCGCAGTTGCATCGTCAGGGTGCCGTGATTGCGGAGGTAATCATCCACGTAATCTAAACCGTAGCGTCGCCCTCCTGTTGTTGGAGTCACATCGACGGTCAGGTAATAGCTGGTGACGTTGTCGGGTGGGATGGCATTGGGGTCCGGGGCGATCGTTTGAATTGCACTGCGGAAGGTGTCAGTAGAGATCCCCAGGGTTGCCGAACGGCGGAAGGACCCGCGGTCATCAAACAGCCTCTCCGAGGTTGCGCCGATAGAGAAATCAAGGTATTCCCCACTGTTGTCAATGTCCGCTTCGGCATTGATGACGAGCTGGGCGTCGAAATCAATTTCATTTCCCGATACCGGAAAATCGAAGGACAGCGTATTGCCGGTATACACATGGTTCTGCGTCAGGCTGGTTCCCGTGTAGGTGATCGGTTCAGGAGGTTCGCGTGCACTCCAGGGCCGATCGATGGTCAACTGCAACCGGTCCGTTGTGCCGGCCGGGACAGTCACGGAGGTGATCAGGCGACTTTGCCCGACCCCGCTGCCGCTGACGATCTGGATGTTGCGACCAAGAGTCTCCTGCGGGTCGATGTCCTGCGGCCGCGGGATCGTCATGTGGTTTGTGGAGATGCGGGCATTAAGGACATCAATCGCATTGACCAGTTGATCGGTGTCTGCAAGCTCCAGTTCTGTGTCGTTGATGACCTGGCCAATCTGATAGAAACCGTCGTTGCGTCCTGAATCAGCAATTTCGATAAATCCACCTGCCAGGAAACCGTCGTCACTCCAGCTGCCAATGTTTCGTTCGATCCTGTCAGGTCCGTCCGGGACCTCATCAAAGGTAAGGTCGACGAGAATGTTGATCGCCACATTGGCCACTTCTGTTGCGTCGGTAATCACGGCATCCATGGAGAGTGTCAGGGTGCTCGCCGTCACCGCCTGCAACTGGTAGGTGCCATTGTGATTGTCGCTGTTAGAGATTTCGATCCAGCTGTCGTCGATGAAACCGTCTTCAATCCAGCTGCCCCCTGGATCCTCTCGCGTGATGCTTGGGGATGTCCCGTCATTGTCGTCAAAGTCGAGGCTGGAATAACTGATGGCGTCTTGCTGGGTCAGGCCACCCACTTCGATTGGACTGCCGTCAAAGCTTACCGTGCCGGCCTGGATGACGTGATTGATCATGCCGGAGCGAGGCCCCTCGTAGGCGTCATCGTCCATGTCAAAGGCAATGTTGCTGGCCCCCGACCCATCACCAAGTTCGGGTCGGGTGAAGATGGCCGAATTATCTTCCAGGATGTGCGCGTCGGCGGCGATCTGGACTGTTTGTGGGATAAACCAGTTCAGGGGGGTGAATCTCAGTGTCAGGCCCGTACCGTTTGCCGTCACCGCTGCTTCGGGCGCAGTGCTTGAAAGACGGAATGCCTGGGCTCTTTTCTCCCGATCAACCGGGGCGGGTACAGGAGCCAGGGCCTGGACAAAGACGTCGGTCGTCGGTGAACGGGTCAGGAAAACCGTGTAAGAG
>JAPYUD010000499.1:0-3038 GCA_029936215.1 Pirellulaceae bacterium
TGAGTGTGGAAGGGCTTTATGAGAATCAATCGCTGGGCCTCTACGTGTTGGTCGAGCAGGTCAATGATGACCTGCTGGAAAGGCAACTGGGCAAGGATTCCAAGGACAGCCTGTTGATGAAACCCGAGATGTTCGCCGACTGGCAATACCTGGGCGAGGATCCGGCAGCCTACGAGGTTTTTGATATCAAGGAAGGCCGAAAACAGGAAGAACTGATCGCTCGCTTTGCCAGCCTGCTGAAGCTGCTGGACGAGGCGGACGATGAGCAGTTTGCCGCTCAGGTTGGGGATCTCCTGGACCTGGATAACTTCGCCGCATACCTGGCAGCAAATTCCCTGCTGGTCAATCTCGACAGCTTTGTCTCCACGCCACACAACTACTACCTCGTGATGGACGAGGCAGATGGCAAGTTGAAGATCCTCCCCTGGGATTTGAACATGTGCTTCGGCGTGTTCTCCCTGTTTCGCAGCGGCGAGGACCTGGCCCGCTGGGACGTGAAGCGGCCCTGGGTGATGAATCGCACGGTGATTGTCCGGCTGTTTGAAATAGAGGCCTTCCGCCAGAAGTACCAGCAGACCTCACGGCAGTTGCGGGAAACCGTGTTTTCCGAGAAAACGATCCTCACCAGGATCGATGAGCTCAGCTCGGTCGTCCGTCCCCAGCTCAAGCAGCTTCATGGGGACGCGGCTCTGCTGGCCCAGCAGGCGGGGGTCGAGGGTGCAATGGGTGCAACGGGAGGGCCGGTTGTACGCGGTCCAAGGGCACCGGCGCTGAAGCCCTTTATCCAGCAGCGGATTGCCTCGGTCACTGCCCAGCTCGCCGGGGAGGAGGAGGGTCTTGCCCTGCAGCCGATCCAGCGAGGCCGCCCGATGGCGACGGAAATGACACCGCTGCAGAGGCTCTGGTCGGATGCCTCCACCGCCGAACTGGCGGGGGAGTATGAAAAGGCGATCGAAACGGTCCACAAGGTGATCGAGATGACCGAAGCAGCAGAGGATGGTTACATCAACCTGCGACTGGGCTGGCTCTATTATCTCAAGCGTGATTACAAGCTGGCGGTCCAGCACTATGCGACCTCGGCGATCGCCCTGCCCCGTTCGTTGCCCCCCCGGGAAGGTTTGATGGCCTGTTACCAGGCGCTGGGGGATGCCGACAGGGTGATTGAGTCCGCCCAGGGAATCGTGGCCATCGATGTGGCTCATTACCAGGCGAACAAGACGCTGGGGGACCTTTATTATGGCCGCGGGGAATATGCTCTGGCCTCACGGTATTACCTGCAGCTGGTAACGCTCAATCCCGCTGACCTGGCCATGGTGACCAACCTTGGCTGGTGCTATGCCCAGATGGGACAGCTGGAGACCGCCGAGCAGGTGCTTAATAACGTGCTTGCGGTCAATCCCCAGGATCTTTCGGCGAGGCAGGGAATTAACCATGTCCAGATCCTCCGCCGGGGCCAGGCGAGTAACGAGGCGGTGATGAAGCGATTGATGGCGGTTCTTGACGGTGACCAGGATGGCGAGCTGTCCGAAGAGGAACTCTCGGGCGCCGCGGCGGAGCTCGGGAAGCTGGACCTGAACAAGGACGGAGCGATCTCGAGAGAGGAGCTGCGGCCTCGACCGGAAGCCGAAAAGCCCCCACCGTCACCTCGCGAGTGATTGTCATGCGGATAAGTTGGAGTGAATGGGAAATGAAATGTTTTCTTGGATCCAGGCGGTTCCCTGTCGTGTTCGCGCTGCTTGCCTGTCTTCTGCTTCCGGCCAGCTTAGCAGGCCAGTCTGGCAATGTGACTTACGAGCAGTACTGGGAAAAGGTCTACCGGGGCAACCATGTTTTGCAGATCGATTTCACCGTCAGCCGGGAAAACTGGGACAAGCTGACGACCAGCAGCCGTTCCCAGCGGCGCGACCAGGAGAGCGAGTACCTGCCGGCGACGATGGTTATCGACGGTGAGAAACTGGAGGACGTTGGTTTCCGCTTCAAGGGAAACTCGTCCCTTCGCTTTGCCGGAAACAGCCCTCGCAAACCACTGAAGGTGGATACCAATCGATTTGTCGATGGCCAGAAAATCGGCGGCTGTTCCAAGCTCAATCTCTCCAATGTCTTTAAAGATCCGACCTACCTGCGGGAGAAACTGGGCTACGAGGTCTTCCAGGCCGCCGGGCTGCCGACGCCGGGAGTTGGCTGGGCACGCGTGACGCTAAGCGTGGAAGGATTGTACGAGGAGGTGTCGCTGGGGCTCTACGTGCTGGTCGAGCAGGTCAACGATGACCTGCTGGAAAGGCAGCTTGGCGAGGATTCCAAGAACAGCCTGCTGATGAAGCCCGAGATGTTTACCTGGCAGTACCTGGGCGAGGACCCGGAGGCGTACGAGGCTTACGAGATCAAGGAGGGGCGAAAACAGCAGGAGCTGATTGCCCGCTTTGCCGAGCTGCTGAAATTGATGGACGAGGCGGACGATGAGCAGTTTGCCGGGCAGGTTGGTGAATTGCTGGACCTGGATAACTTTGCTGCTTACCTGGCGGCCAATGCACTGCTGGTCAACCTCGACAGTATCGCGGCGATGCCACACAACTATTACCTGCTGGTGGATGAAGCGGATGGCAGGCTGAAGATCCTCCCTTGGGACCTGAACGAGTGTTTCGGCGTCTTTTCCCTTGGCCGCACGCCTGCCGATCTGGCGACCTGGGACCTGGATCGGCCCTACGTGATCGATCACAAGATCCTCCGCCGGCTCTTCCAGGTTGAATCGTTCCGCAAGCGGTATGACGGGGTGGTCAAGCGGCTGGCGGCGACTTTCTTCAGCGAGAAAGAGCTCTTTGCCCGGATTGATGAGCTTGGAGAAGTGGTGCGACCGCAGCTGGAGAAATTGCATGGCGAGGCGGCCGTGGCGGCCCAGCAGGCGGGCGTGGAGGGAGGTAATCGGCAGGCGTTTGCCCTGAAGCCTTTTGTCAGACAGCGAGTTGCCTCGGTCCAGGCCCAGCTCGCCGGCGAGGAGGAGGGCCTGGTGTTGCAGTCCTTCCAGCGACAGCGTCCACAGG
>JAPYUD010000500.1:0-3032 GCA_029936215.1 Pirellulaceae bacterium
GCTTCGAATCGTCATGTCACCAGGGTGGGTGACAGGGTGGTCATACCACTATGGTATGTGTCTCGATGGTCTCTCACAACGTTGAATATCGTCTCCGGCTGGCTGGCAGGTCGATTCAGGGAGTTTCACCCTCTTCGGCTGGCTCTTCGGCTTCGCCGGGTGCCAGCATCTGCGGAATAATCGTTTCAAGCGAGTTCGTAATTTCCTCGGTGAGCGCCACGGAGATCACGGTGATCAGGTTCTCCGGGGTACCGGGGGAGTTGGTGCGGCCAAGCGTGCTGCTGTTGAGCAGGGTTGAGATGAACTCCATTGTCTCCAGGTAGCCATCAGGGGCTGTCGGGTTATCCGTGAACTGGTTCTTTTGTGCATCGATGATGACTTGTGTCAGGGAAAGGGTTGACCTGATGGAGTTATGTACATCCCTTGCAGACTGATCATCAGGAGCTTCCAGCTCGATTTGAAAGACGGGGTCGCTGCTGAGACGAATGGCGACCGAGGCTGTCTGGAGCTTGTCAGGCAATCCCTGCAGCATTGCCAGGGGATTGAACTGGGCCGAAGCCGTTCCATCCATGGCCCCTTCTGGCAGGATGCCGGGAGTGGCTACCAGGACCACGTCGTTACTCAGGTCCACCGTCGCCAGTCGCTCGGCAAGAGGACTTGTCCCCTTGGCTTTCAGCATCTTTGTGATCGTGGCAGGGCTGGAAACAAGCAGGGTCCGCTCATCGAAAACACAGATCCCGGTGGGAATGGGTGGAGGGAGTGGGAGTGCATTGACCCGGCCCGGCTTTCCTCCGATCTCCTCTTCCTTCCACAAACCGGGAATGCCCCTGCTCAGGGCAATGGCCACTTCACTGGCATCGCCCTCGGCCAGCTTCACGATCACCGCCAGCTCCATCGGTGCTGGTATCGCAGGTTCTTCATCCGTGGTGGGTTCCTGTTCCTCGGGGTCTGGCGTATCGGTTGCCTCTTCCGCCTCAACAGCTGGATCTGTGCCATCCTCTGTTGGCTGAGGTGTAGGGGGTGCTGGCAGAGAGTCCACCAGAATGACAATACTCTCGATCGACCCTGGATCGAGCTCGACCAACTCGACCAGGTTGACTGGCAATGCTTCGCTCAAAAGTGCGATCAGCGGTTCAACCTGGGGAGCAGCAAGAAGCTGCCGGGGCTGGATCACCAGTGCTACCTGGAAATGGTCTGCTACCAGGGCATGGTCAAGCGAGTTTGTCTCACGCGAAATGACCACTCCCTCGGGAAGTTCATCGACCGGTTCGGTGGGAATCTGTGAATTGTCCTGCCCTGCCAGCCCCTGGGAACCGGGTGCATTTCCTGCCATCATCGCAGCGGAATCACTGATTATATCCGTTCCCGGCTCCATCGGAGGGACATTTCTGAACCGATCGACCGACTGCCCGCCGTTAAAGGACGGGATGAACTGGATGACCAGCACGGCAAGTCCGGCAAGAATGATGCCGACAATCACGGGCGCGGCAAATTTCTTCATCGTTTGATTCCTTTGGCAGTAGCACGCCAGTCATGCCCTGGGATGGGACCTGCTGGTGGAACTTCTTGCTCGAGTGAAGTGGTGGATTCGAGCCTGGCACGAGACCCCTAGGCCTTGATCTCGAATCCCTTTCTTTGTTCCCTGCTTACCATGGAGCTGGCCTGTTCATCCCCCACAAAGTCTTCTTTCTTGGGATCCCAGGTAAGCTTGCGTCCGAGCAGCATCGCAATATTTGCCAGGTGGCAGACGCTCACGCTGCGGTGATGGGTAAAGACGTCCGAAACAGGGAGCTCGCGGCTTTTCACACAGGAGAAGAAATTAACCATGTGGGCTGTTGGCTTGCCACGATAGAGTTTCTCGGTCTCCTCGGCCAGCCACTGTTTTCCCTCGTCCGTGCTCCTGATCTCGTCCACCGGCTTGCCCGTCAGGCCACCACGATTGACACGGATCTTCCCCTTTTCACCTTCAATAATCAGCTCGTTGGGGCCGCTTGTCAGCCGGATCTCCCGTCCATTGGCAAACGTGGCCGTGGTATCGAACGAATGGGCGACGTTGTAACAATCGGGATCCTTGTTAAAGACACCCTTCCCTTCAATGCTGACCGGGCCCGTGTTCTCCATCCCCAGTGCCCACATGGCGATGTCGGTGTGGTGGACTCCCCAGTCGGTAACCTGCCCGCCGGAGTACTCCAGCCACCAGCGAAACTGGTAATGGGTACGTTCCTTGATATAGGGCGTTTCTGGTGCCTGCCCCAGCCACATATCCCAGTTGAGGTGGCCTGGAACATCGCCGGTGGGAAAGGGACCTCCCTTTTGTGCGTTTCCAACGGAGGAAAGGGCCTTGAGGTTATCCCCCAGGCGGCCACTTCGGGCAATCACGACCGCATGCAGGAAATGTTGCCCATACTCGCTCCGCTGCTGCGTTCCGACCTGGAACACGCGCCCCGTTTTCTTGACCACTTTCTGTACCAGCTTGCCCTCATCGATCGTCAGCGTGAGGGGTTTCTCGCAGTAGACATCCTTGCCCGCGTTCAATGCGTCGATGGCAATCTTGACGTGCCAATGATCCGGCGTGCCGATGGTAACCAGGTCCACATCCTTGCGATCCAGGACGTCTCGATAATCACCGTATGGCTTGCACGATTCTCCATACCGCTTGGCAAATGCCTCCGCGCGCTGGGAATCCACGTCACAGCAGGCAACCATGTTCCCCAGCCGCCCTGCCTGGTTGCCGACGGCAGAACCTCGTCCACCGTTACCAATGGCCGCCACGTTGAGCTTGTCGTTGGCCGCCTTGTTTTCCTGGGCAAACGTGTCCACGTTGCTGGCAAAATAAGGAACTGCGGCGAGCGCACTTGTCCGGGCAGTCAACTCGAGAAACTGGCGGCGATTGGTGGTACGAGATGTCATGGTGATTTCCTTGTTACCCGGTAAAAAATTCCGAGGATGAATTGTAACTCATTTCCCTGCCGCTGCAGGCTTCTCGCCAGAGCGGACGGTGGCTTGCCCAAGGGCATCCATGATCCGGTCGC
>JAPYUD010000501.1:0-3025 GCA_029936215.1 Pirellulaceae bacterium
CGTTTTGACCGCACCCAGCGAGGTCCCTGGGTGCTGATGCTCCATGCCGTAGCGGCAGGCACCATCGTGCCGGCCATCCTGTTCGCCGAAGAGATGGGTTACTGGAATTTCCTTCTGTACGGTCTTGCTGTGCTGTTTGAAATACTCGCCTTTAGCTTTCTTTATCTGAACCTGCGGGACGAGGGGGACCGCCTGGAAGTCCGCTTCGGACCGATCCAGATGCCCTTCTGCCATACCACGATCCTTTATAACGAGATTACCTGCTTCGAGGCTTCCCGGTCGAGCCTGATAGATGGCTGGGGACTCCACTGGAACCCCAAGCATGGATGGATCTACAACATCTGGGGCTACGACTGCGTGAAGATCATACGGGGTGAGAAGGCGGTGCGGATCGGCACCAATGACCTGGAAGGCCTGCTCGCACTGCTGGAAGAAAAGGCACCTGGAGCGACAGGGGCCGGGGAAGCTTGAATGGTGGCGCCAGCTCCCCGGTTAGAATTCCTGCTCCAGTATCTGCATCTGTCCTCGCCAGGCGGACTGTAGCGCGCGCACCTGGCCCTCGTCGAGCGGTTCCCCTGTCTCGACATGGTAGCGGCTGCCCGGCGTCCTGATCGCCACCTCAAGCAACTCGATCGACTTCTGGTAAAGCCGGTGACAGTCCTCGATCGCCGACCGCTGGCCAGATCCACCCCAGTCTTTCCGAATCTCGAGTTGCCCGTAAAAGGTATTCATGAAAGCGAGTCTCACAAGGTGATCCGCATGTCCATGTCGTAGCTTTACCATCTGCTCTTCAATCTCCATCTGCCCGCCCAGGGCCTGCAGGGCAGGCCCGATACGATCCTGGAAACTTTCCAGATCGTTCTCGTAGGCAATGATTGTTTCCCGGGCATAGTTGATCGGGTCGCGCGATGCTTCATCCTGGCTTGCCAGGAAATAGCTCACCGTCACAAACAGGATGGGAGGGAGAAAGTAGACTGCCTGCCTGAAAAAGGTCTTCCCGGGAGAACCCGACCCATCCCTGTCCCACCAGGAACCGGTGCTCCCGGATGACTCCGCTACGGAAGAGCTCTGACCCTCCATTTCCAAGTTCTGCCGGTTTTCCTTGTGGCGGATTTTCCAGATGAAGCCATCGTAGTAGTAGTGCATGATCGTGGAGGTAAACAGGACAGCGGCCAAAGTGCCCGCCACCCATTTCACCGCCACAGCATCCTGGTTCAGCAGCCAGCCCGGATGCAGAACGTCGGCCGGACCCCAGGTGACCAGGAACCCGTAAAACTGGCAGAAAATGACATACAGCAGGATGATCACCAGTCCTCCACGGGTGAAGCTGCTGAGGAACCAGCCTGGCCGGCTGGCACCGGGTCGGCTGGCCAGGCTGCGGTTGTATTTCCAGACAATCGCCAGGTACTGGGTCACGTGGACCATGCCAATGGTGGCAAAGCCAAGTGGGAAACTCCACTCGGAAATCGCGGGGTTCCACTGCTGCAGGCCACTGATGATCCCCTTCATCATGCCATTGGGAATGTAGGTCAGGTACATCACACCAAAGGTGACGAGCATCAGGGCAAGCTTGGCATGACTGATAAAGTAGCCGTGACGACGACACCAGGTGAGGTAATAGAGATAGCCAAGCGTGACACCCAGGGCAACGACCAGGGCAATGTCATGAAGCACGGCAAACAGGGAGATGTCGATCAGCCCCGGAATCCAGATGCCACAGAGGTTCACCAGCTCGTACATCAGGCTCGGAAGCCACTCCAGCGCTGCGAGCATCAGGTAGACAAACCAGCTGCCGCAGAGGGCCAGGTCCATTCGTGCAGCAATCGAGCGGGGAGCATGGTTATGACGATCATAAATCCTCATGAAGCCATAATGCTGCATGAGGAAATGCCAGGGATCCCAGATCGCGGTGATCAGGCCCAGGAAGAGAAAATCATTGAGCGATCGGCCGGAGGAAACAAGAAAAGCGACCACCGCCATGGCAAAGCAGAAAGGCAGTATCGGCCCCAGCAGGAGGCTCCAGCGGAACCTCGCAAAGAGATCCTTGTCACCGTAAATCCGGAGAAACGTCGGCATGTGGTGCGAGGCATTAAACACCACGAAGATACTAATAACCCAGATGGGCCCCAGCGTCACGAGCGTCAGAAGTGCCCAGGCAAGTGCCAGGATCGGCGTGCCGATAATCCAAAACCAGTCGCCTCCCGCGTTCAGAATCCAATTCTGGCGCGGGGAGATGATCGATTCGGATCTCGCAACAGCGGTCATGCCCAACCCGGGTTATCCCGGACTCCATCTGCATGGACCCCAGCCAGAAAAAAAATCCGAAACCAGTCGCCCCCGCGTCAGAATTAAATCCTGACGCGGGGAACGATCAGTTCGGATTAATACTCCCCAAGGAGTAATTTTTAACCGTTCAGGAGGAACTAGTAGTTGGTGTTCCACTCATCCGGAATCGGCTCGCCATCACGACGATCGCCGAGTCGCTGGTAAGTGATGTAATCGATGTTTTCCGAAAGGAACTGCACCGATCCATCAATGAACACAAACTGGGCTCCACCCTTGTGCGCCGACTTGAAGCTCTGGGACGTTGACCAGTTCTTCCAGTGCGTGCAACCGTGGGGGTTCAGCGGTAACCGGGCATTTGCGTTTGCAAAACCAGGATCACCAATACCCACGACCGGGTAGTTAATGGGGCCAACCGTCGCACACCACATGGTGTTGTAATGGAACCAGCCGTTGCGGCCGTGATCCATCTTGTTGGGCAAGGCTTCACCCATGGCAATCACCTGCGATTCACCGTCGGCGACATCGCGGAACTTGATTGCCCAGAACCCTCGTGAGAAGGCACCGGAAAGCTGGTAACCACGACCGTCATTCCCATGGTTCGACGGGCCGGTCCCGAAGATATTACCTGGGTAATCGACGCACCAGTTACCTCGCGAATTCATCTTCTGGTTACCAAGTGACCAACCGTAACAGGCAATCGCACGTCCCCGCTGGGGATTCGCATCGGTCATCTGTGCAT
>JAPYUD010000027.1:0-16632 GCA_029936215.1 Pirellulaceae bacterium
TCCGGTGGCGAGAGTGGTGGAGAATCCGGTGGCGAGAGCGGCCAGCAGGACAGTCAGCAGGAGAATCCAGCTCGCAAACGCCTGGAAGAAGCAGAGCAGAAGATGAAAGAGGCCCAGCAGGAGCTGGAGAAAGCCAACCGGGAGGGGGCACTTGAGGCTCAGGAAGAAGCCAAGCGGAAGCTCGTGGAAGCAAAATCACAGCTGGAGGAGATTCTGCGTCAGCTTCGCGAGGAAGAACTGGAACGCATGCTTGCACTGCTGGAAGGACGCTTCCGACGGATGCTGGAAATGGAGTTGCGAGTTTACGAGGGAACCCTGCGTGTTTCCCGTGTCCCGGTGGATGACCGTGGCCGCGAGGCGGAGATCGAGGCTGGCAAGCTGAGCTTCCAGCAAAAACGTATTGTCCTGGATGCAGACCGTGTTCTTACCCTGTTACGTGAAGAGGGATCCTCTGTTGCTTTTCCAGAGACGGTGGAGCAGATGCGTGACGACATGGAACAGATCGCTGATCGACTTGGCCAGACCAAGGTGGAGCGTCTTACGCAGAGTATCGAGGAAGATGTTATCCAGACACTGGAAGAATTGATCGAGGCATTACAAAAAGCCCAGCAAGAGCTGGAGGAGCAACAGCAGCAGCAACAGCAGCAACAGCAGCAACAACAAGAGCAGCAACAGCCACTGGTCGACACGTTGGCAGAAATAAAGATGATTCGTTCTCTACAGATGCGGATCAACACGCGAACCAAGCGTTATGCCCGTTTACTTGACGACATCGACGATCCGACGGGCCAGGCGACGGATGGCGAGTTACAAGAGGCCTTGCAAAAGCTCTCGGATCGGGAGCAACGTGTTCATCGAATCACTCGAGAGATCGTACTTGGACGAAACAAGTAAACCGGTTTACCTGCCGCACGAGGAAAGAAAGTGATGTCAAGAAGAATATCAATCGGGTGCATGTGGTGCCTGGCGTTGTTTCTGCTCGCCAGTCCATTGCATGCAGACGGGGAGTTTGACAAGCGAGCAAGCTGGTCGATGCCCTCGCCTGATGCCATCCGCCAGCAACTCGATCAATGGCTCAAGGATTACTCGATCGACGAGTTAACACGTACCAAGATTGATGTACTCTGGCCAAAAGAGGGGGGGGCCACCGACCCGGCAGCGCTGCTGGATCAACTGGTGACGACGATAGCGCTGGTCGACACGGATGCACGAGAACTGGTCGTCTTTTGCACGCGCGGCGGCGGGCTTCCACGCGAATTTGCTTTCCTTGTTGACGAGCAGAAGGCGGACTGGATTCGTCATAACGCACGTCTTTATTATGGCCGCTGGCTTGCCCAGAACCGTTTCCACGACGAGGCCCTCGTACAACTCGCCGGCCTCAAAACGGCGGAGGTTATTGACCCGGCATCACTCTTGTTTTACCAGGGCACAGCCCATCACCGGCTGCTTGACAAGGACAAGTGTCTCCCGATCATCAGCAAGTTACTCGAGCAGAGCGAACAGATCCCCCGTCGCTATGCAACGCTCGCGAAGTTAATGAAATCAGACATTGAACCTCTCAAGAAGGATTCACTTAACGAGATCTCGCGGATGATGGATGACATCACACGACGCCTTTCTCTCGGGCGTGCCGGCAAACGGGTTCGCACCGAGGAGGATGACGTGATCGCAAAGCTCGACAAGATGATCGAGGAGATGGAACAGCAACAGCAGCAGCAATCCGGCAGCGGAGCGGGGCAGGGGTCACTCAACCCCAGCAGTCCTGCCCAGGACAGTGCTCCACTTGGCGGATCGGGTCCTGGAAACGTGGACTCCAAGAGCACTGGTAATGCATCTGGCTGGGGTGACCTGCCTCCCAAGCAACGCCAGGAGGCGCTCCAACAGATCAGCAAGGAGCTGCCAGCACATTTCCGCGAAGTGATCGAGGAGTATTTCCGGAAGCTGGCTCGTGAGGGTGGCAAATAGGTTGCCAGGCTCGCTGGTTGATCCAGGGATGGAGAACTGCTGGCAGACTGTCGTCCATAACTGAATGTACTTAGGTTCTTTCTCCATGTGGAATTTCCTGGCCCTCGCTTCACTGCTCCTGCTGGCACCTGCCGAGGTGACCATCGAGTCGCTCGATGGAAGCAGAACAACAGGGCAACTGACCAGCCTCTCAGGCGACATACTGACGGTGGAATCGAGTGAAGGCCCGGTCGAGATTCCCTTTCAGCAACTCCTTACTGTGCAGCCAATAACCCCGCCCGATCCGCTCCCGGCGGAAGCATCCAGCTGGATCGAGCTTCTGGATGGCTCCCTGCTTGAGGCCACGGCGGTCGAGATCAAGGAGGGGACCCTGGAGGCAACAATTCGCAGCGGTGCGAGGGTTTCGATCAAGACCCGGAATATCCGTTACACAAGGCTGGTAGAACTGGATCCGGAGAAACTGGCTGACTTTCAACAGATCACGAAAGCCGAAGCAGAGGGCGACGTGTTGATCATTCGTCGGCCTTCCGGGGCACTGGATGAGCTGGAGGGAATCGTCCATTCTCTGGACGACACGATCCTCGTTTTTGAGTTCGATGACGAGAAGATCCAGGTGGAAAGGACAAAGATCGCGGGCATCCGCTATTTCCAGGCCGGCAGCCGGAAGCTTCCTGAGCCACGTTGCCTGGTAACCCTTGCAGGCAACGTGACCCTGTTTGCTGCCACCCTGGAGCTTGCCGAGCAGCAACTCACAGTGACCTGTTCCGCGGGACCGAAAGTGACAATTCCGCTGGACCAACTGGTGAAGCTTGATTTCTCAGCGGGGAACCTGGTCTACCTGAGCGACCTGGAGCCCGAAACGATCAAGTGGACACCCTACCTTTCCACCGGCAAGGTGAATGAACGCCTTACCCGTCTCTACCGACCGCGGCGTGACCGCACACTATCGGGCAAGGCCCTTGTCCTGGCCAACCAGTCATTCCCCAAGGGACTGGCCATTCACAGTCGAACGGAGATGACCTATCGGCTTACTGATGAATTCCAGGTTTTCCAGTCCCTGGTAGGCATCGACCCGGCCTTGGGAGAGAATGGAGACGTGGATCTTGTCGTGATCGGCAATGGCAAGCAACTGTTCCGGAAAAAAATTACCGGCAAAGATGAAGCAATCGAACTGAAGATCGACGTACGAGGGGTCTCCCGGCTGACGATCCTCGTCGATTTTGGAGAGCAACTGGACATTGGTGACCACTTGCTGCTGTGCAATGCGAGGCTAACCAAATGACGCGACCAACGACACTCTTGTGTGCCGGACTGGCTGTGGCCTTCGCCGGCTTTACTCCCGCCCTGGGCCAGCAGGTTTCGCCCGCGGTAAAGAGTGCCGAGCAGGTGAGAATCGCGGCAATTGCCAGGGCCAAATCAAGTGCTGTCTGCGTCTTTGCCCGGGGTGGTCGTGGTGGTGGCAGCGGTGTGGTGGTAACGCCAGACGGTTATGCCCTGACAAATTTTCATGTCGTGAAACCGGCGGGGGCATCGATGAAGTGTTCGATGTCGGACGGCCGGCTTTACGATGCGGTGATTGTCGGGATTGACCCGGTAGGAGACGTGGCCCTGATCAAGATGCTTGGCCGGGACGACTTCCCAGCAGCGGAGATGGCCGACAGCGACCAGGTACGTGTTGGGGACTGGTGTTTTGCCATCGGCAATCCATTCCTGCTGGCTACCGATTTCCAGCCCACAGTAACCTTCGGGGTCGTCTCGGGTATTCACCGTTACCAGTACCCGGCCGGGACCTTGCTTGAATATGCCGACTGCATCCAGACGGATGCCTCGATCAACCCGGGAAATTCCGGTGGCCCGCTGTTCAACGCCCAGGGGCAGCTGATTGGTATCAATGGCCGGGGTTCATTCGAGAAACGGGGCCGGGTCAATGTCGGTGTCGGTTATGCGATCTCGATTAACCAGATCCAGCATTTCATGGGATACCTGCGAAGTGGCCGGATTGTTGATCACGCCACGCTGGGAGCGACAGTGACCACCAATGAAAACGGGAAGGTGATCGTCTCCAACATCCTCCAGTCCTCCGATGCCTACCGGCGCGGACTGCGTTTCGGCGATGAGCTGATCTCTTTTGCCGGCCGACGGATCAGCACGGTCAATGGTTTCAAGAATGCACTTGGTATATATCCGCGAGGCTGGCGTGTACCGATCTCCTTTCTCCACGAGGGAGAGCAGATCGACACACACGTGCGGCTCTCGGGCGTCCATTCGACGGAGGAATTGATCTCCCAGATCCAGCAGGCCCCGAAAGCAGAGCCCAAACCGGGAGAGGACCCACCTGGCCCTCCTGGTCGGCCAGCAGCACCGAAAGCGGTCAAGCCAGCTCCCGAGGTAGCCAAGTTACTGGAAATGCGGCGGGGCTATGCCAACTTCTACTTTAACCGGCTTAACAGGGATCGGGTCTGGTCGCGGCTGACCGAGGAGTTGGATTGCTCCAAGCTCCAGGGAACCTGGAAGCTGTTTGGCCAGATTGATCAACTTGGCGACCTGGAATTCTCGCTTGGTGATGACCAGTCCCAGGCCAACATGCCCCAGGGGATCGTCGTCCTGGATGCAGAGAATGACCTGGATACTCAACTTGGCCCCCGTGGAAGCGGTGGCCTGCTTGTGGCTCTTCACCTCTGGCGTCACTTGCTGGTCAAGGGACCCGGCGAATTTGGCGATGTCTATTACCTGGGAACCACCCCGATGATGGGACGTACCGGCCTGCATGACACGCTGCTCGGGACCCACCGCGTGATTGAGGTGCGATTCATGTTTGATCCGGAGGAGGGTCGACTGGTAGGACTGGAAATGTATCCCGACCTGGGCGCCGATCCCTGCGAGATCCTGTTTGAGGATTTTCGCCTGGTAGGAGAGCAGATGCTGCCCCATACCCTTCAGGTTCGTCACGGGGACCTGTTGTATGGAACGATTGAACTGAAGAACTACGAGATGAGCGAAAAACAAGCTCCCTAGGTATCCACCTGAAGGACCATTGCATGGCTGCCCCACGGACAAGGCGAACGGATCATCGATCCTGGATGCGACTGGGGGTCTGCTGCGCGCTCGTTGCTGGTTTTTCCATACCCGTGCCAGCTGCCGACCTTGCCAGTGTAACCCTCAAGGTCCAGCCAAAGATGGTCAAGGTCTATGGTGCTGGCGGACTCAAGGGGCTGGAATCCTACCAGAGTGGTTTCCTTGTCTCTGCAGACGGCCACATCCTGACTGTCTGGAGCTATGTGCTGGACACGGATTTCATTACCACCATTCTCAACGATGGCCGTCGTTTCCAGGCGGAGCTAGTCGGGGCCGATCCGCGGCTGGAAATTGCCATTCTCAAGATAGATGCCGAAGAACTGGATTTCTTTGATCGCAGCCAGGATGTCGAACTGGACGTCAGCAGCCGGGTGCTGGCATTCAGCAACCTTTACGGTGTAGCCACCGGGGATGAAGCAACCAGTGTGCTGCACGGAGTGGTCTCAGCCAAGACCACGCTGGATGCACGCCGTGGCGTTTTCAAGACGCCTTACCGTGGCCCCGCCTACGTGCTTGATGCAATCACCAACAACCCCGGGGCAGCTGGGGGAGCTCTGACCGATCACCAGGGACAACTTGCCGGAATCCTCGGGAAGGAACTTCGCAACAGCCAGACCAACACCTGGCTGAACTACTCGATCCCCATCGCGCAACTGAACCCGGCCATCGACGACATCCTTGCTGGCAAGAGCCGGCCCCGAACGGTGGATGAAACGGCCATGCGTCCGGAGCGTCCTCACACTCTCTCTAGCCTGGGGCTGGTGATGGTCCCGGACGTGCTGGCAAAAACGCCCCCTTTCATTGACGCCATCCGCCGCGAGTCAGCAGCAGAGAAAAACGGCTTGCGGCCGGATGATCTTGTCCTCTTTGTCGGCGACCGTCTTGTACCGTCCTGCGAGGCACTGCGAAACGAGCTGGGTTTCATCGATCAAATTGACGAGATACGACTGGTTGTCCAGCGAGGCGACGAGTTACTGGACATCACCCTTCCGGGTCTTAAGAACACCAATCCATGACGCAATCCAGATAGTGCATTCATGAAAAAATTCATCCCATTGAGCCCCCGGGCACTCTCGCTCGTGCTGCTGCTGATCCCCGCGGCTCTCACCTGGGGACAGCAACCGGAACCCTCGCTCGACAATCTCGAGCAGCAGGCTTTCAAGCATGCCGTGGCGGTCGCCTCCCCGTCGATCGTCCGTATCGAGACAATTGGCGGGCTGGAGAAGGTCGGCCAGCTCTTGCTTGGCGATGGTCCCACCAGCGGCGTGGTGGTCTCGGCGGATGGTTACATCCTCTCGAGCGCCTTTAATTTCGTCCGCCAGCCCACCTCGATCCTGGTGACAACTCCCAGCGGAAAGCGGGCGGCGGCCAGGATCGTGGCTCGTGACCATAGCCGCATGCTGGTATTGCTTAAGGTAAACAGCCAGGAATCCTTCCCGGTCGTACCCCTGGCTCCTCGCGAGGAGCTCCAGGTGGGCCAGTGGGCCATAGCGATCGGCCGCACGCTCTCACCGGAAACCGCAAATGTCTCTGTTGGCATTATCAGTGCCACCAATCGCATCTGGGGCAAGGCGATCCAGACTGACAGCAAGATCTCCCCGGTCAATTACGGGGGAGCACTGGTGGATATCGAGGGCCGGGCGACAGGAATCCTGGTCCCGCTCTCGCCCCATGGGCAGTCAAGTGAACTGGCGGGAACAGAGTGGTACGACTCAGGAATCGGCTTCGCGATTCCAATTTCGGATCTGCTGCCTCACCTGGAAAAAATGAAGCAGGGAACAGACCTGTACGCCGGCCTGCTGGGTCTCACGCTCAAGGGAACCGATATCTATGCTGACCCCCCCGAGATTGCCGCGGTTCAGCCCAAGTCGCCCGCTTACGAGGCGGGGCTCCAGGCGGGAGACAGGATTCTCGAGATCGCCGGTAGCACCGTGGTCCGTCATGCCCAGCTCAAACATGCCCTCGGACCCCATTATGCCGGTGATCAGATCACCATCGTTTACCGCCGCGGGGAGGACCAGACGGAGGTCCAGGCAACGCTGACTGACAAGCTGGAACCGTACGAGCACCCCTTCCTGGGAGTCCTGCCGATGCGAGACTCCGAACCGGTGACAGTCCGTTTCGTTTACCCGGGAAGCCCGGCTCAAGCGGGTGGCATCCAGCCAGGAGACCGGATTACCCGCATCAACGACGAGCCGGCTGTTTCGGCCGAAGATCTGAGGGTACGGATCGCCAATCTTGAGATTGCCAGCGAGGTCACCATCGAGGTACTCCGAAGCGGTGCCATGCACAAGCTGAAGATCACTCTCGGCACTTTTCCCAGCGAGATCCCTGCCAGCCTCCCTCCTTCCCGGGAGTCACCTCCAGCGGGAGAGGCGACGGTGACCGGGAAGGTAGAAATCAAGTTGCCCGAAGAGAAGAACACGTGTGATGCTTACCTGCCGGAGAATTATCGCGACACGATTCCCCATGGACTGCTGGTCTGGCTCCATGAGCCTGGCACGAACGAATTCGACAAGCTGATCACAGCCTGGAAAGCAACCTGTGAGCGGGACAACCTTCTGCTGCTGGGGCCCCGATCGGCGAATCCGGACAAATGGGATCCCACCGAAGTTGACGTGGTCAGAGCGATGATTGACGAGGCGATACGCAGCTATAATATCGACCCGGCACGGATTGTCATCCAGGGACGTAGTGCCGGCGGCGCCATCGGCTACCTGACCGCCTTTACCCACCGTGACATCATTCGTGGCATCATACCGATCGACGTCGCCGTCCCGCGGAGAACGACCTTGAAGCCCAATGATCCCGTGGAGCGGCTGTCGATTTTCTCCATCATTCCTGCCCAGTCGAAAATCAAGCCAGGCATCGAGGCACGGCTCAAGCAACTTGAGCAGATGAAGTACCCGGTGCACAAGGTAGAAACCGCAAACGCCGAGGGACGGCTTGATGCAGCAGGACAGCAGCAACTGGCACGCTGGATTGACTCGCTGGACAAGATCTAGTCACATCGATTCCTGCTTAATTCCCTGCTCCCCAGGACCGAGGTCAGAAACGGGATGTCTCGAATATCGCTTGCCATTACCGCGCTGGTCATGTTCGCCGGTGGCATTGCCACCTGGCAGGTGGAAGGTGGGGAAACTGCCGGACCGGTACTGGTACGTGTCGGAATGGTCCTGGGTGTGTTCTGGCTGGCGATGCCCCAGCTGGAAGGACTTTTCAAGGGAATCGGAGGCCAGTACGCGCTGTTGATTGGTATCGCTGGCCTGGTCATGGTCTTATCACCTCGGGGCATCAAGGTGATCATCCCAGTCGTGATCCTGGCCGCACTGGCCCTGGGAGGACTCCAGATCGCATCACGGATGTTCGGGGCCGACTCTTCGAGGCGAGAATGAGATCCAGGGCGACCGCGGGAAACCCGGTCTAGCCGATCTTTGCCTTCAGCTCCGACAGCAATTCCACCGCCTTGCCAATCTCTGCTTTCTGCCTTTCCGGCTCGGAGGCAATCTCCCTTTCGATTGTCAGCGGGCCGGTATAACCGAGTTCATCGAGCGTGCGGAGGTAGTCCTCCATCCCCACGTCTCCTTCACCCAGCGGCGTTTCGGCACCCCACTCCTGGCCGGGATTCGCTGCCCAGGTACCGTCCTTGCAGTGAATGCTGCGGACATACTCACCCACCTGGCGAAGCGCGGCGATCGGTTCACCGGTCCCGTAGAGAATCATGTTGGCCGGATCGAAGTTGATAAAGAGGTTATCCCGACCCACATCCCGAATGAACGCGAGTAATCCCTCAGCACTTTCCTGGCCGGTTTCCAGGTGCAGGTTCTGACCATTCCCCTTGCAGTGATCACATACCTCGCGGGTGACCTCGAGCACTTCCTCGTAGAGCGATTCACTGGTGTCGTGAGGAATAAAACCGAGGTGCAGGGCGACCACGTCGCAGCCGAGCAGGTTCGCGAAGTCAGCAATTTCTTTCATTTCCTGGGTACGGTCAGCGCGAGTTTCCGGGGGCACCAGGCCGACGGTCCGCACCACGGTGGGAATATCCGCATAACTCTCTCCTTCAAATCCCCCGAAGACGGCCGTCAGGGTAATCCCCAGTTCCTCAAGACGTGCCAGGAAGGCCTGGGCATTCTCCTCGGTCCGAGTTTCCTTGGCCGGGGCATGCAACTGGATCGTCGGTACTCCCAGTTCCTGGGCGATCTCGAGTTTCACGCCCAGCCCCGCATCCACACTGGTAAAAACGCCAATTGGCCACTTTTCCATTACCCTGTCTCCTAGCTTTGATTCTTACTCGACTTGTACACTCTAACTTCAGGCATTTTCTTTCAGCAGTGCGGCACTCTCCTCCGCGATACTGCTTCCATCAGGCGTGTCATCATTATCGATGTCAAACCAGCCTTCCTCGAAATGCACGTAACCACTCTCGCCCTTCATCGACTTCTTGATTGCCACGTTGGCCGTCAGCGCGATGACAGCATCGCCCATGGCGATTTCGGGACGGCACTTCGGCAGGTTCTCTGGATCTGGATTCTTGATGCAGTAGGCCCAGTGTTCAATTTCCTCGGTATAACCGCGACTCACCGGCCCGGTTTCCGCTGCCTTGGCAACCGGTGCATCCTCTCCACTCGCCTGGGTATCGAGCGTTGCGCCGCCGTCATCGGCTTTGACTCCCACCCGTGTGCTGGTATTTGATCCCTGGAAGAGCATCACTTCTTTTTCTTTTTCCAGGACCAGTGTCCCCTTGGTTCCCATCACGATCTCACCATACCCTCCAAAGCCATTCCCATTGATCGAGGAATAGGTAACGACGATTTTCTTGTTCGGGTCCTGGCTGTAATCCGGAACCCCTCCGTCGCTGGGCACATTATTCACCGTATCGCGGTAACCGACATCGAACTTCGCCTCGTATCCAGGACCAGGGAACTCGAACATGCAGTAGACATGGTCCTCGGCATGGCGATCCTCGGGAAAGACGTGTCGACCTCCCACGGCATGCACTGTCAACGGCTTGGCTTTCTTTCCATCACGGCGAAGGGCAGAAATGAAGATACTGGCGGCATCCAGCTGGTGGCTTCCCAGTTCCGCCATCAGGCCGCCCCCGGTTCTTTCCCAGAGTCGCCAGCGGCAGAGTTCTTCCAGTGCCGAGCGAGGACGACCATCGAGCTGGAAGTCCTGGTAACCGTGCTTTGTTGCATCGATCTTCTGATCGGAATCCCATTTCTCCCACTGGGCAAGACGGTGCTTCATCAAGTCGTAGGCAGCCGGGTCTTTTTGCCGCGGAAGTTCCTTGGTCCACTTGGCAACCCTCTCAGCAATCGGGTCCACCTTGCTATCGCCCCCCAGCGAGATCTCACCTCCAGGGAGGGGTTGCTGCCAGCTATCCCGACCTGGCAGGTTGCCACGATGCCACTGTGCCCGGATATGATGAATTTCACCCAGCAGGCCATACTGGATCAGGTTCACGGCATTATCGTATAGCACGCTGTAATGTCGCTGGTGCCCGGTTGCCAGCAGCAACCCGGTTTCGGCAGCCAGGCGAGACATGACCTTGCACTGGGCGACATTGTGGGCCATCAGCTTCTCGGTCAGCACGTGCTTGCCTCGCATCATTGCTTCACATGCCACCCTGGCATGCAGGTGCAGGGGAAGGGCAATGATGACCGCTTCGACTGAATCATCGTCAAGTAAATCGCGGTAGTCATCGGTGTAGACGTTGACCTGCGTGCGGCCCTCCTGCTCGTCTTTCCAGCCATACTTCTTGAGCAACCCGGGCCGAACTGCCAGGGCTGTGGGGCTGGAATAGTCCCCGTGAAAAGCACGATGGATGTTGTAAGGACGGATGTCCGCGATAGCGGTCACCTGGACATACTCCGGGTTGATGGCACCAATCAGTACGCTTCCCTCGTCCCCGGTACCAATCACACCGACACGCACCGGATCACCAATCTTCGAGTAGCCGAAGTAGGCGGCTCCCAGGCCACCTCCCGAGATCGCCCCGGTCGCCACAACGTTCTTGAGGAAGTCCCGCCGCGAATGCCCGATGGCATCAAAATAGTTCTCGCGGCCAACCTGTTTTTCTTCTGGATTGAGGTTCATTCTTCTTTCTCCTGGCCTGAAGCTATTTCCTCTTTTTTCCCACGCTGCTGTCGTTTGTATTGAATGAAATAATCAACTCCGGCATAGTGTCCTGCGGACATTGCTGCCAGCACAAACACACCACACAACTCGATTACCTGGTACGAGACGGATACCGCCCCCACGGACCCTGGCCATTGTGTGACGATCACCGAGAGCAAGAGCAGGGCTGCAAGGCCTGAGGCACATGGAACGAAAAGTCCAAAGAACAGGCATATTCCCACGATCAGGTCAAAGTACGGGATGATGCCATCTATCGTAATCGAGTCGAGTCCCCGTCGCCCCAGTTTCTTCAAGCCCAGGGGCGATCTTCCGGACTGTTCCACGGTAGCCAGGCGATTGAGCTCCCGTTCCAGGCCCGCCCACATCATGTTGATCCCCGCCAGCAGGCTGCCCCTTTCACGTCGAAGTTCCGATTCCAGTTTCTCTCCCTGGTCACGGAGACTGGTAACATCCAGGTACAAAGCAGTTTGACGCTGGTCCCCCCGCCGTTCCAGTTGCTGGAAGTACTTGACGATCGCTTCCCGGTTCGTTTTCACGTACCAGTCATGCTGTGCCAGGTAGGACTTCAGGATCGCATCGGATTCTTTTTTCTGTCCCTCGTCAAACCGGTAATAGCTGGCCACATCGGACCGGTATGTCGTCCAGGCATCGCGAGTCGGTTTGACCTGGATGACCTGGTCACCCTCCTTGTCGTGGCCCAATCCCAACCGGTAGCGGCCTTCCGCATCCCAGACCATCCCGTGGAAAACCGGGGCAAAAGGCCCCTTGGCATTGGACAGGAACCCTGCCGACGAAAATCCTCCATCCAGTTTTGACGCACCCTCATTGAAGAAGTGCAGCCCGATCATCAAACGCAAGATGACAATCGCCACGATCGCGCGAGAGGCAATTTTTTGTTTTGATTTCGACAGCGGAAAGTTCCTTCTTCGAGCGGCCTGAGAATCGTTTCTGCCTGGCCCCGGAAAACGTATTATCCACGATCGGATCGATCTCGCCAAGTCGGTGAGCCACCTGAGGTACCCAGCCTTCTGCCACGATGATAGACTTCGCCCCTAGCGGCATCGTGGCTGCCACTTCCGAAATAAATTGACTCGAAATACTCCTCTCCAGGAGAAGCCGTGTCCTCAAGGAAAATCGTCCTCTGTTACCCGCTCGAAGCCCGACACTGTGAACAGATTGCCCGGGTTGATCCTTCCATCGAGCTGGTAGATGCAGGCCAGGGGGGGGTTGCCGAGCAGTTGCTTGAAGCAGACATCTTCATCGGCCATGCCAAGGTACCGGTTCCCTGGGACCAGATCGTCCAGCAGGGTCGCCTCGAGTGGATCCAGTCATCGGCATCCGGCCTGGACCACTGTCTCGTTCCGGCGGTTGTGGCATCCGGGATCCCTGTCAGTGGAGTTTCCGGCCTGTTTGCCCGCCAGGTGGCCGAGCAGACACTGGCGATGCTGCTGGGCCTGGTTCGCAGCATGCCGACTTTTTACCATGCTCAGCAGGCAAAGCAGTTCCTCCGCCGTCCGACAGGGGATCTTCACGGGATGACTGTGGGCATTGTCGGCCTGGGTGGCAATGGCCGTCAGATTGCCCAGGTCCTGGCTCCGCTGGGCGTGCGGATCCTGGCAACCGACCTGTTCCCCTGCCAGCCCCCTGAGCAAGTGGAGGTGGTCCTTCCGGCCGATCAGCTCGATTCGATTCTCCCGGAGCTGGACGTCCTGGTTCTTTGTGCCCCGCTCACTGGAAACACGAGGGGCATGATCGGGGAACATCAACTGCAACAGTTAAAGCAGGGTGCGATCCTGGTCAACGTTGCGCGTGGGCCACTGGTCATCGAAAACGACCTGGTTCGCTCGCTCCAGTCCGGGCACCTGGCCGGGGCTGCCCTGGACGTCACCGAGGTGGAACCGCTACCTACGCAAAGCCCATTGTGGGAAATGCCAGGCGTCATCATCACTCCTCACGTGGCAGCCCAGTCAGCCCGGCGGATTGACGAGACCACGGATTTCGTCTGCGCGAACCTTCGCCGTTTCCTTGACGGCCAGCCTCTGGACAACCTGGTCGACAAGCAGCTTGGCTTCCCCCGGCCTCCCCATGCAACTGGCTGAGAGAAGGCACTCGGCGACAAAGAAGTCACCTGCGGAATGGAACCGGCCCTGACAGAATTCAGGCTGCATGTTATTCTCAACCAGAGACGAAGAAAAAGGGCCACTTTCCGGCTCGACAGAGTCCTGCCCCACCCGCTAGACTTCCCAGATTCCACCGCCAGCCGATCTATCCCACCTGCTGGCGATCCGAACGACCCAGTTGACAGAGCGTTAGCGACCGATGCCTTCATCCGACTTTGCATTCCAGCCCACCGTAACTCTTGACAGTGAGAAGGTCCGGAAGCGAGGACAGACGGAAAAGCTGGCGAAGAAATACCAGCAGATCCTCGCCTCCCAACGGCTCAACTGGACCGTCCACCACCACCTGGCACGATTGCTTGGAACGGGAGGGCAGGGGGCTGTTTATCTTTCCGACAGGCGGGGTGCCGACGGTTTTACGATCCCGGTGGCAATCAAGGTTTTCTCGCCCGAGGGCTTTGAGAATGAAAATGCCTACGCCGAGTCGATGGGACGCATTGCCCGGGTCTCGGCGAGAATTGCGCAGATCCAGCATGACAACCTGCTGAACCTGCATAATTTCGTTGACCGCAACGGTATCCGGATCCTGGTGATGGAATGGATTGATGGTTACGATCTGCGGCAACTGCTCGACAGGAAACGCCTGACACGGATTCAAGAGGGAGTGAGTCGCCGACGATGGGACTACATCAACCGGGTGATCGTCACGGCGAAAGAAAAACAGCCGCACATGCGACCGGGAGTCAGCATGGCGATTATCCGTCACTGCCTGGCAGCCCTCGAGTCACTTCACCGTGAGAACATCATCCACGGTGATATCAAGCCGGCGAATATCATGATCAAGCGAAGCGGGCTTGCCAAGATCATTGACATGGGAACGGCCTTTGCCACCGACGACATTCCGCCCTCCAGGTCATGCACCCCCTCTTATGCCGCGCCAGAGGTTCTCCTGGGAAGCGAGGCAACTCCCCAGAGTGACCTGGCATCGCTGGGGTACGTGCTTGTCGAGTTACTTTCCGGGCAGCGCCCTTTCTCCGGGATCAAGCAACTGGAGCAGCTGGTGGAAGCCAAGAACTCGCTCTGCGAACGCCTCAAGGAAATCCTGCCCGAACAGGTTACTTCCAACAAGTTGTTGATGGGGTTTTGCCAGCGACTGGTAGCTCGTGATCCAAACGACCGTTTCCAGAGTGCCGAGGCAGCGGAATTACTCGGCGACGGGGCTGCTGAATTCCAACGCCAGCAGGTACTGAACGACGACCGCAGCGAGTATGACCACGAGATCCACCTGCTACTTGAAGAACTCAAGGAGATCGAGGAGCACTCGGAACTCACAGAGTAGAGGGAAAGTGAGCGGAAATAACCGTTCAGGTTGATTCACCGGTTTCGTCGTCAAGGGATATTTTTCCCCCTGCCTCCAGGCTCTGTTCCGCGACCTGCATCAGCCGCAGCGCCCGACAACTATCCTCCAGGCTATCGATATTCCGTACCAGGCTGGTCACACAGCGGTGAAAGAGGGTCAGCATCTGCTCACCCACAGGACGATCGCGGTCCAGTTTTTCGACATGTCGACCGGCCTCATCAAACCAGACAAGCGTGGCGGGCAGGTCCAGGAAAGCGACACCCTTTTCACAGCTCACCTGCAACTCCGCCGGCGCCCGGAAACTCTCCGCCTCCTCCCACCCCTCTGGCACGGTCCTGCCATGATGCAGATGTGCCACGAGTTGTTCCGGGGTATCAAATTCCAGCTGGATCCTCCTCCAGTGGCGATCGGTCATGCCCTGCGCATGGTCGCTGGCAATCACCGCGTTCACGGGGCCATCTGCGATATAACTGCACCAGTCAATCATCTCCACCATCGACTGCCAGCCCGGGTCCTCCGTGGGAGGACGATAGCGACTGCCGGTGGACCGGAGTTCATCGCCGCCCGCCTGCGAGTCCCTGCCATGGCAGAGCAGTAGCCAGGGTCGCCCAAGCCTTGTGGCAATTAACTCTCGAAGACGAACCGTGGCTGGCGCATGCCGTCTTGGAAACTCCACCATGAAGGCAACGCCTGACTGTTCGACCCGCTGCCTCACCTCGTCGGAACGCTGCAGGTCCAGGTCCAGCGGCGAGGCACAGTAAACAGCCTTGCCTGCATCACAAGCGGCAAGGATTGGCAGCGGACCATACCAGTCCGGCGACAGAACAAGAACTGCTTCCACGTCCTCCCGGCTAGCCAGCGCACGGAATCCCCCGACCAGGTCCGCTCCAAATTCCCCGGCCGCCTGCCGGGCCAGGCCAGCAACCTCGGCACAGACCGCGCGAACTTCAAAACGGTCCGAAAGGGCACGCAGGGCTCCACGGTGCCGTGATTCCCAGGCATTCCCCAACCCGATGACGCCGACACGAAGTTTCATGGCAAGACCAGCAGGCAGAAGCGACAGGGAGGCCAGCCCAGGCCGGAAGCCAGCCTGGGATTATTGCTGAGGGGTAATCTCGTAACGATTGATCTTGCGGTCCAGGGTAGAGCGTTCGATCCCGAGAATTCCCGCAGACCGACTCTTGTTCCAGTTATTCTGCTCGAGCGTTGTTGCGATGTGGATCCGTTCCACCTCGGCAATCGTCAGTGGCTGGTATTCTCCCGGGGCAGTCACACCATGGCCCGAATCATTATCAGGGGCAATCGATGACAGGGTCAGGTCCCCGGTCTCTATGATCTCGCCCTGGCTAAGGACAACAGCCCTCTCAATCATGTTCTTCAATTCCCGGACATTACCAGGCCACTGGTACTGGCGCATGTGTTCCATCGCCGCCTCGCTGAAGCCATCCACGCGACGTCCCGTTTCTTCACGAAATCGATTGAGGAAAAAGTACGCAAGCGTCTCTACGTCTTCGAGTCGTTTTCGTAGTGGAGGAACGAGGATATCGACCACGTGTAGTCGGAAGTAAAGATCACGCCGAAAATTCCCCGCACTCACCTCCGCTTCCAGGTCACGGTTCGTCGCAGCGATCACGCGCACGTCCACGGTAATTGCCTGGCTTCCCCCCACTCGCTCGAAAGGATGTCCTTCCAGGACGCGGAGGAACTTGGCCTGGATCGAGGGGCTCATTTCACCAATCTCATCAAGCATCAGCGTTCCGTTATCAGCCGCCTCGAACTTCCCCATCTTGCGATCCGTGGCCCCGGTAAAAGCCCCTTTCTCGTGGCCAAATAACTCACTCTCAAGCAGTGACTCGGAGAGTGCTGCGCAGTTCATGCAGACAAAAGGACCGACCGACCGGGGACTGGCAAAGTGGACCGCCCGGGCAACCAGTTCCTTTCCCACACCGCTCTCCCCACGGATCAGTACGGTGG
>JAPYUD010000502.1:0-3023 GCA_029936215.1 Pirellulaceae bacterium
CCAGAACTCAGTGCCTTTCAAAGGGCGGTTGTCGGCAGCACTGGGAAGCCGGAAGCCATGTTCGACCAGTGTCGTTTTGCGACTCCGATCCCCGGCATACATGGCCCGCACCTGTGGCACAGTGGCATGGGACTCGTCGACAAAGAGGAGGAAATCGTCGGGGAAAAAATCGTACAGCGTGGAGGGGGGTTCCCCTGGCTTGCGGCCCGCGAGCGCACGGCTGTAGTTCTCCATGCCGGGGCAGTAACCCATTTCCTGCATCATCTCCAGGTCGAAGCGGGTACGGGCACTCAGCCGCTGTGCCTCAAGCAGCTTCCCCTCGGATCGGAATTCCTCCAGCTGTTCTTCCAGTTCCTCGCGTATCTCCGCAACCGCAGCTCCGACCCGTTCGTCCGGCATGACAAAATGCTTGGCCGGGTAGATGAACAGGTGCTGCTCACGACTGATCGTCTCACCGGTGAGCGGATTGATGATCGCCAGCTGGTCCACCTCGTCACCCCAGAACTCGATGCGAAAAGCAAACTGCTCGTAGGAAGGCCAGATCTCCACGCAGTCACCACGCACCCGGAACTTGGACCGTTCAAAGGAGACGTCGTTACGCTCGTACTGGATATCGACCAGCTTCATCAGCATCTGGTCGCGATCGACCTGCTGGCCACAAGAGAGTGCCACCATCATCTCCTTGTAATCCTGCGGTGATCCAAGGCCGTAAATGCTCGAAACGCTGGCAATGATGATCACGTCCTCGCGACTTACCAGCGAACTGGTGGAGGCAAGCCGCAGACGGTCGATCTCCTCGTTGATCGATGAATCCTTCTCGATATAGATATCCCGCTGGGGAATGTACGCCTCGGGCTGGTAGTAGTCGTAGTAGCTGACAAAATAGTGAACCGCGTTGGTGGGAAAGAACGCCTTGAATTCGCCGTAGAGTTGCGCGGCAAGTGTCTTGTTGTGCGAGAGCACCATGGTCGGCAGCTGCACCTGCTGGATCACGTTGGCCATGGTGAAAGTCTTGCCCGACCCGGTCACTCCCATCAAGACCTGTTCCGCCTGGTTCGACGCCAGTCCCTTGGTCAGGGCCTCGATCGCCGCAGGCTGGTCCCCGGCAGGTTCAAAGGGTTTGTGGAGCTGAAAACTCACGGGAAAGAAGCCTGCCTAACATTCAGGGCATTTTGGGAGTCGGATCGGGATGAGAAACAAACAGGTAAGGCCTGGCCTTCTCCCTTGTTACCGGACCAATCCCCGGTACCTGGTCAAGTTGATCGATGGAGTCGAAAGACCCATGTCGCTCTCGCCACCCTACGATCGCCCGGGCCGTCTTTTCACCAACCCCGGGCACCATAACATATTCTATCCAGGCACCCTCGTTCAAATCGATACGGTAGTCAAGCGGTGGACGGGAGGTGCCGTGAAACTCGCGGAGGTCACCTGCCACCTGAAGCAGGTGAGCCAGAAGAGCACCGCACAGCACCACGGTCAAACACAACAATGTCTGTAGATCCCGTGCTTTCCAGATCCAGTTCATCCCTCCCCCCCCTCGTTTCATCCCCCACCCGGTTGCTTCCACGCATAACTGTCCGACAATGAATCATCAGGGAACCTCCCCGGCCTGCCAAGCAAACAAAACACCACAATCTGTCACCCCCTGCCATGAACGAAATCCCTGCCACGCCTGACTACCGACAGGTCGACTGGGATGCCGAGCTGGAACATCACCTCCGCCAGCTAGTTCGCCTGGCAGTGCTGGAAGACCTGGACCGTTACCACGACTGGACCACCCTTGCCCTGGTACCGGCAGAAGCCGAGGGCAGGGCCGTCGTGGCCAGTCGACAGCAGGGAATCCTGGCCGGCCTGGCGGCGATCCCTGTGATGCTCGACGAAATGAATACCCGGCTCAGCTGGGAGGCCGATGCCGGGGACGGGGACGCGATAAAAGCGGGGCAGCAACTGGGACAACTGGCAGGCTCCACCCGGGACCTGCTGGTCGTGGAACGGCCGCTGCTGAACCTCCTTAGCCGGCTAAGCGGTATCGCCACGCTGACCCGGCAATTCGTTGACAGCGTGGCTCACAGCGAGGCACGCATCTACGATACCCGAAAGACAACGCCCGGCTGGAGGCGGCTGGAGAAGTACGCCGTTCGTTGTGGCGGTGGATACAATCACCGCAGTGGGCTTTTTGATGGCATCCTGGTCAAGGACAATCACCTGGCAATCCAGGATGGAGAAGGGAAGTTGAGTCCCGCCAGGGCAGTGGACAAGGTGCGGACATTTCTCCGCCAGAACCAGTCGGAGATCCCGATGCCCGAGGACCTGCTGGTGGAAGTAGAAGTCGACACGCTGGAACAACTCGAGGACCTGCTGCCGGCCAATCCGGATATCGTTCTGTTGGACAACATGTCAGTAGAGATGCTGCAGCAGGCAGTCGCGTGTCGGGACCGCCTTTCGCCAGCCACGCAGCTGGAAGCCTCGGGGGGAATCACGCTTGAGAAGGTGCCCACGATTGCCGGCAGCGGTGTGGATCGCATTAGTGCCGGGGCGCTGACGCATTCAGCAATCGCATTGGATATCGGGTTGGACTGGCCCAGCTAAAAACGGCACCGGCTCTCACTCGTCGTCCTCAGCCTTCTCTTCATTTCCGAGCTCCTTGGAGATCCCGTTCCAGCCTTCCAGCACCTTCTCGACCTGCTCATTCAACTCGTCCAGTTGTCCGATGACCTCGTCCTGGCGGGCATCCAGCTCTTCAAGCAGCGTATGGGCATTGGGAGTCGTTTCGGTCATCGAAACTCGCCACAAAGAGGAGAGAGCGGTAGAGGAGCAGGGTAAAATCCGGGCTCAATGCAATCAGGATCGGCACCAGTGGGATTGCCGGTTGACCTCTGCCCCACCAGATGACGGTTGCTCCAGTAACGTTGTCCTTTCCCGTCAGGTGGAGTTTGACGATTAGCGTCAACGCGGTAGCATTTTCGTCCGGGAACTTGACCTTTCATGTACCGAGCGATTACCTTTTTGAGCGTGAGACACCT
>JAPYUD010000503.1:0-3020 GCA_029936215.1 Pirellulaceae bacterium
GGACGACCCCCGTTACGGTGAGCGATGGGGACGTCACTGGATGGATGTCTGGCGCTACAGCGACTGGTATGGTCGCCGGCAGGTGGACGACGTGCGAAACAGCTTTCCAAATATCTGGCGATGGCGGGACTGGATCATTGACTCGCTTAACGATGACAAGGGTTATGACCAGATGATCCGGGAGATGCTGGCAGCTGACGAAATCTACCCGGCCGATGACGACCGGGTGGTGGCTACCGGTTTTATTGCCCGTAACTGGTTCTCGCTGAACTATGACACCTGGATGCGCGACCTGGTGGAACATACCGGCAAGGCCTTCCTGGGCCTACGGATGAACTGTGCTCTCTGCCATGACCACAAGTACGATCCGATCACGCAGGAGGATTACTTCCGCTTCCGCGCCTTTTTTGAACCACTGGAAGTCCGAAACGACCGGGTGCCGGGGGGGCCGCGATTACCCAAGTACCTGCGATATGCACCGGGCTCGGGAGCCGCGCTCAAACCGGGGCCCGCCGGGCTGGTGCGGATCTATGATCACACGCTCGATGCCACGACCGAGATGTACCGCCTCGGGGACCAGAGGGATGTCTTTGAAGACAGGCCCCCGGTCGAGCCAGGCATTCCTGGTTTCCTGGGAGAACTTCCCCTGGCGATCTCGATGGTTGATTTGCCACCGGAGGCCCATTACCCGGGATCCAAGCGGTTTATCCAGCAGGCCGAGGTCCAGCAGCGGCAGCAGGCGCTGGACCTGGCGACAGAGGAATTGGCAGATGTCGAATCAGGGATGCAGCCCCAGGTGGATGCGGCCCAGACGCAGTTGAAACAGGCCCAGCAGCACCTGGCAGCGTTGCTCAGCCATGCTGGCGCTGTTGATTCGCCGGCAACAGTGCGAGGCGATCTGGTCAAGCAGGCGACGGCTTTCTGGGACTTTGAGCCCCAGGGTCCGGACAGGGTGTCCCTGCGAGATCGTAGCGACCAGGGGCACGAGCTGGAAATCGTCGCCGATGATCCCGGAACGGTCAGCCTGCAGAAATCCGACAGCTGGCCGGTAGACTCGGCCCTGCACCAGTTACCAGGGGAGCAGGAGAATACCGCGGCGATGCTGTTTCGACATCGAAATGGGCCGGCACTTTTGCAGACGCCACCGTCGCCTGTTTTTACGAAGGACCAGTTTTCCGCCATGGCGGTTGTGCGGCTCGACAGGTCCGAGATGGGTCTCTTCCAGGCGGTGATTGGAGTCGAGGATAGCTGGGCCCTGGTCGTGGAGGGAGTGGGCAAGACGAGTGGTATCCTGAAGGTGCTGAGCTGGAATGCCGATGGGGCGATGGCGACGGCACCTGTCGGAGAAGAGAGTCAACCGCTGGTGCTGCAGGTTGGAGAGGAGTATTTCGTCGGCGTCATCGCTGGCGATGGCCAATGCCAGCTTCTGCTGCAGGCCCTCGAGGGGGATCATCTGGCGATGGTCGGCAGGGGGCCACTGGCAACGCCACTGGTCGCCAGTGCGGAGTCCCGGCTGAGGATCGGGGACCTGGATGGCAGTGCCTGGTGGCATGGACTGGTTGATAATGTTGCCTACTGGAACCGGTCCCTCGAGCTGGAACACCTGGCTCTGCTGGGTGGGGCGACCGGGGTGGGTACGGAGGTGTTGCAGGCGAGGCAGGGTGTCAGGCAGGCTCGGCTACATCTGGCAGGGATTTCCCGTCCGGTTGAGGTGGCCCGGAAACACCAGCTTGCGGCCGAGGCGGAAATGGCATCGATCAGGGCACGCGTAGAGGCGGATGACAGCCGTTTCCGGGGCAGCGGTCCTGAGGGGGTAAGTAGTGAAGCACTCGCTGGCGAGGCGGGTCGGCTGGAGAGACTGGCGGCGGTCAGTACGCTGGAGGCGGCAGTGGCAGCCGGGCAGCAGGAAATCCTTGAACTCGAAACAGCGGCAGGACAGAACGCCGAGACCATGAAGCAGCTGGAAGCTGCCCGCGTGAAGCTGGCAGCGACTCGTATGCAACGTGACGAGGCGCTGCAGCAGGTCAGCCAGGCGGCGAGCAATTACTCGGCCCTGAGCCCGACCTACCCGACACAATCCACTGGCCGTCGGCGAGCACTGGCTGCCTGGATCAGCGACCGGCAGAACCCGCTGACGGCACGGGTGGCGGTCAACCAGATCTGGATGCGGCACTTCGGGCGACCGCTGGTGGAAAGCGTGATGGACTTGGGAATCAGCGGCAAGCAGCCAAGCCATCCAGCCCTGCTCGACTGGCTGGCAGTGGAGTTCATGGAGCAGGGGTGGAGCATGAAACACCTGCACCGCGTGATTTTGTCCAGCAGAACTTACCGCCTGCAGACGAGCCTCGTGGCATCGAGTTCATCCAGCATGGCCCGTGACAAGGACAATCGCTGGTGGTGGAAGATGGATGACCGCCGGATGGAGGCGGAGATTGTCCGGGATTCGATCCTCAGCGTGTCCGGCCAGCTCGATACAACGCGTGGTGGTCCGGAACAGGACCCGGCGGAATCAGACACGATCTTGCGCAAGAGCCTTTACTTTTCAATCTACCCGGAAGCGGGAGGCCGTATCGAGATGCTGAGCCTTTTCGATCCTCCCGATCCCTGTGACTGCTATCAACGCTCCAGCAGCGTGATTCCCCAGCAGTCACTGGCGCTGGTCAACAGCCGCCTGGTGCTGGACCAGGGGCGGCTACTGGCGCGGCGACTGGTCGAGGAGATGTCAGCCGGTGCGATGGCTGTGGATGAGAGGCTGTTTGTCCAGGCCGCCTTTGAACAGGTGCTCTCTCGAGGGCCCCGGGAGGTTGAGATCACCGCCTGTCTTTCTTTCCTGGAGGAACAGGTTCTTCTGTTTAGCGAGGCGGACCTGGCGGCCGATACAACCCCGGAGGGGCGGGTGGCGGCTTCGAAGGATCCTGGTATGCGGGCGAAGGAGAGCCTGGTTCGTGCTTTATTTAGTCACAATGATTTCATTACAATTCACTAGGCTTCTTTATTAGTGGGATAACAGCGGATGATGC
>JAPYUD010000504.1:0-3016 GCA_029936215.1 Pirellulaceae bacterium
GTGTGTGGATAAGCCGCCAGCAGCTTTTGCGTCATCGGCTCATCCGGTTTCCGAGCTCTCACCAGGTGGCGCGAATCAGCCAGCTCCTGCCCCGGACGATAGCTGGGGCCGTCACGATGCCAGGAAAGGAAATCCTCCTCCCGCTTGATCGAGGAGACACTGTGACAGGACCCACAAACCTGCGAGGAGAGGTGATGGTCCAGCTTCGCGGGATTGGTGATCGAATCATCCTCGCCGTTGCCCAGGTGCCGGCGATAACGGTCAAGTGGGTTGGCATTGGCCGCCAGGTGATGGTGGCCTGGGCCATGACACGCCTCGCAGGCAATCCCGAACTCGGTGGTCTGGCTGTCCACCGGTTGCAGGATGGGATTCTCAGCACGTGCTTTGGGATTGGTGGTGTGGCAGCGAATGCAGGTTGCATTCCAGCGCCCCGCCACGTTCTCGGGATTGCGTTCCTCGGGCATCAGGAAGGCAGCATGCCTTGGAATCCAACGCTTTTCCGGTGCCAGGTAAACAAATGGTAACATCCCCAGCAAACGTGACTCGAGCCGGCCCAGCGAGAACCAGTAAACCTGCATGTGATGGGACCCGGTGGTCATCACGATCGGCCGATGCTCCAGGACAGTCCCACCGGTTTGCGGGTCGACGATCTCCATCGCGACCATGAATTCACCCTGCTCGCCACGGTAGAGCTGGTAGCCCAGTCCCTGGAAATCCAGCGAGACATTGTCAAAATCACCAATCACCGTCTCGGCTGTTGCCGCCTGGGTCATCGTGCGGTGATAGGAGGCATGCCAACTGCGATACTGCGAGGGATGGCAGACCTGGCAACTGCTGCTGCTGCGGTATTCCTCGTCGGCAAACTCGGTCGGTCGCATTTTCGGCAGGTCATCGATCGCGGGGGAGCGATCGTAATCGAGAATTGCAGCCCCCACAGAGGCAACAACCAGCAGCACGAGGAGAACTCGCCCGGCTGTTCTCGTCCCTGCCGAGCGCGTGACAGCAAGCACCAGGACGGTCGCCAGCAGCAGGATGATCAGTAGTGGTTCCCAGGTCATATTAACTCTCCCGGCTTGTCATTCTGCCAGGTTAATACGGCGATCATTCCTCGTGCCAAGCAGGCGGCGGAAAACATCCCAGTCGAGCTGTCCCGATTCATCGACCAGGACGGACCCACGATCACCCATGGCTCCAGGCTCCCAGCTCCATTGTTGTCGGATTCTCTCCACCACCGCCTCCCGCTTTTCCGCGGGAAGCTCGAAGTCGTAGTCAATCTCCTTGTATCCTTCCAGCCGCCGCAGGCTGCGAGCCGCGATAAAGCGGACTGCACCGTAGGGATCCAAAAGAAGCTGTCCCAGGTAAGGTACCATCCAGTTGTCACCACTTATCTCCCGGGCAGGCTGCCAGCCCATCGCCCAGGCGATCAACGCTCGCTGCCCGGCATCCCCTTTCAGAAGCCAGAGCACCGAGGCGGCCACCTGCTGCTGGTCCTGCTCCAGCTCGGGACGCGTCATGCCGTACCATTGATCAAGTCCATCGGCAGCCCAGGCCATGGTCTTGTCCAGGTGGCAGAGGTTACAGGCATTGGGTCGCCCGGTCTCAAGCGAAGCCTGGACCGAGGGACTATCCACCTGGTGACTGCGAATCGCCTTTTGAAGGCCGTAGGTCGTGTACGGCATGTGGCAGTTGTAGCAGAGGCTGCCACTGGAAGCGGCAGGGTGATGGGTATGAGCGGTTAACTGCTGCTCATTGTCCAGTTCCTCGTGACACTGCAGGCAGGCCTGGTTGCCGCGCATGCCAATCTTCAACTGATCGTCCGCCCATTCTGAAAGTGGCCGAGGATCGTCCTCGGGAGGATGCAGAGTGTGGCAACTGAGACAGGACATCTCGCCATGCGTGTAACACCGCGTCTCCAGCAGGCCATTAAATTCTCGGCCAGAGACTCGCACCATACCGTCATCCCAGAAGCGATCCGCCAGGTAATTGGGATTCAAACTGGTCATTTCTTCCAGCATCTCCGGGTCGGATGCAAAGGAGACGATCTTTCGATGGTCTGTAATCTCGTCACCGGGACGGAACGTGTTGCCTCGCTCACGCCAGCGGATCTCCCCTTCCCCACCACCCATGTTGGTAATACTGTGGCAAATCCCACAGACCTGGGATGCCCTGCGGTGGTCCAGTCGCCCTGGATTCGTGATCGTGCTGTCCGGTTCATTGTGAAATCGCTGCGAGTAACGGTGCAAGGGATTCCGGTTCGCAGCAAGATGGTCCTCTCCCGGACCGTGACAAGCTTCGCAGGCAATTCCAAATTCTGCCACGTGGGTATCCATCGACAGCCGCTGGCTGGCGGTTGAATACTGAATCAGCGCCCTGGGATTGGTGACGTGGCATTTCAGGCAGGTATGGTTCCAGAGCGCCGCGTTGGTCAACTGGGCATGCGTCATGTTCTGCTGATCAGGATGGAGGAAAGAAGCATCACTGGAAATCCACCTCTTTTCCTCCCGGAGATAAACAAAGGGGAAGTGTCCCAGCATGCGGCTGTTACCGGTACTGAACCAGTAGACCTGCATGTGGTGGAAGCCGGTTGTCATTACGACCGGGCGAGTGGTGGGCCGACCGAGGTCATCCAGCAGGGTCACCATGAACCTGTCACCGTCACGCTGGACTCCAAACTCGTATCCATCCCGCTCAAGGAACCTCCCGTCAAACTCACCAATCACCGTCTCGGGTGTCGCCAGCTGGGTCATCGTGCGGTGATAGGACGCATGCCACGTCTCGTACTGTCTGAGGTGACAGCTGCGGCAGTTCCGTGAGCTGACGAAACCATCTTCACTGATCTCGATCGGGCGATCGACAGGCTGGGGACGAGGGTCCACCTGGTGAAAGTGCCAGGAGAGCACTCCCGTGAGCGCCAGGATTCCACACCAGAGAGCACGCACCGGCCGAGACAACCGTGCCGAGCGGGAGTGGCCACGGGCATAACGAATCGCCAGCACGGTCGCGACAAGTACAAGCA
>JAPYUD010000505.1:0-3010 GCA_029936215.1 Pirellulaceae bacterium
GGTTCCTGTACCGGGAGTTGTTCCCTGTTTCAGAACTTCTCTGGTAAACAGCCGATGACATGATCAGTCGATGAAGTGACTTGGTTTTCCAGCCGGAACGGATCAACACGTGAGCCAGGTAGTCGAGCAGTTCATGCTGGACCGGTTGAGTTGTTCGGAGACCAAAATCACTTGGATTTTCGACCAGGGGTTCTCCGAAATGATGCATCCAGATCCGGTTGACCCAGACTCGAGCGGTGAGGGGATTCTCCTTGCTGGTGATGGCGTTTGCCAGCTCGAGGCGACCGCTCCCACCGGCAAACGGGGCTTGTGGGGCGGGCGAAGCAATCTGCAGGAACTGTCGGGGTACCGGGGTGCCTCGTTGGGTTGCGTCACCACGCTGGAAAATGACTGGATCAACGAGCGGGTCGTCATCAATCATGACCATCGCCCGTGCTGCCGCTGCCTTGTGTTTGACCGAGATGCTGTCGATCTGGTTGACCAGCCCACGGAAAGCATCCTTGTCCTGGCGGGAGAGGTAGTTGGAGGTCTTGTCGATCGGGAACCAGACAGGACTCTCCCGGGAGAGAAGCAAGGATCCCAGTGGATCGTCAAGAAGCGATTCTCGCGATCCGAGTTCTGCCCTGAGAGATGCTTCGCGGGTGGCCAGTTTGGCGAGCTCCAAAGTCTGCGTGCGGGTGTTCTTGTCACTGCTGGTGAAGGTGATGCGAGGGTTTCCAAGGATTGCCTGGTCATGGCTCAGGCCCTGCCCCGCCTCGGTGACGACCAGGGTCAGGAAACGTGCATCCGGCGGAAGAGGCAGATCGACCAGTGATCCAGGCTGTTGTGCCAAAAATCCCTTCACCTGGTGGATGCGTGTGCCGTCCAGGTAGACAAAGAAATCAATGGAACTCGTACCCTTTTCACCACCGTGGCCAAGGAGTGCTTTGAAACGCGTATTTTCAATGGCCAGGGTGTCACGAATTGCCGAGAGGTCGAAGGTGATTCCCTTGTTTGCATGGAGTGCCAGCATCCACTGGGGCGGCTGGTTGTAATTGACATCATCAATCGTGTTGACCGTGAAACCTCCGCTGGGGCCAAACCGAAAATAGTCCCATGTTTGGCCGCTGGTGGCTGGCAGGTCAGTGATCGTGAGGCCTGTCGTTGAGATAATCGCCGTACTGGTTTTGGGAATGAACACCCCATCGACAAACGGGCTGGCTGGAACCGGGATGAGGGCATCATGCAGCTTGATGTCGACAAATCCCTCGCTCTTTCCAGTGATCGTGCCCTTGACCGGTTCGATGGCCTGGCCTCGTTTGCCGGTGCCAAGTCCATTTCCCCCGGCGACGATATCCGCGAGGTTCAGGTGAGTTGATGCCAGTGCCGAACGCCGGGCTTTAATTGCTTCAAGTTCCCTGTCGATTTCAAGTTCGCGTGACCAGACGCCGTGGAGGATCTGGCCATAGGCGCGGGCGATCTCCTCGGGGGACTGGGGTTGTGCTTCGGCCAGGCCGGTGATGATGCGGGGATCAATACCTCGTGTTTTCCAGGACTCGACCTGCAAGGTGGGGTCTTTCATCAGGTCATGCCAGGGTCCGAATACAGGATCGTCCGGGAATGCCCGACGCGCAATCAGTTGCCGCCACCTGTAGGTAATCTGTGGACGGAGTTGTTCCGGGATCAGCGAGAGGAAAAAGATGGCAGTCTCTGACAGGTCCGGCTCCGTGGTGGCGACCTGGACCAGGTAGTCCGAAGTGCGGTCACGTGCTGTTTGCAGCAGGAATTCGTAGTGTTCTTGGCGTTTGTTGAAAACCTCTGTCAGTTTTGCCTCCAGTTCCGTTTCGTAAGCTCTCCCTTCTTCGCTGACAGGCCCTACTCGCGGTTGGTTGTAGGGTTCAATACTGCTGGCAAACACGCCGTAAAGTGAGTAATAATCGGCAGTCGGGATGGGATCGAACTTGTGGTCATGGCAGCGGGCACAGCTGACGGTGAGTCCAAGAAAGCCGCGGGTGATCGTGTCAATCTGGTCGTCAATGACGTCGTGGCGATTTCGATCGAACATGCGACCGAGGGTCAGTAGGCCCATCGCCGCCTGCTCAGGGGCATCGGCCGGTAAACCAAGCTTGTCAGCGGCAATCTGTTCCTGAACGAACCTGTCAAACGGCTTGTCATCGTTAAAGGACCGGATCACGTAATCGCGATAGGTGTAGGCGAAAGGCCGGATGCGCGCGTCGCCGTACATCAAGACCCCGTCCTTGGCATCCGCATAGCGTGCCACGTCCAGCCAGTGCCGGGCCCATCGTTCTCCATAGCGGGGTGAATCGAGCAGGCTGTCGATCAACGTGTCGAGTTGCCCCGGTTCGGTGGCGAGCTGGTCCCTGGTAGGAGGCAGGCCATGCAGGTCATAGGTCATCCTGCGGATCAGCGTCTGGTGATTGGCGGGCGGGGTCGGGATGAACTTTTGTTTGCGAAGTTGTTTCTCGATCAGGTCGTCGACCGGGTGGACGTTTTTCTTGATCCTGGCGGAACGGATCGGCTGGAACGCCCAGTGGTTCATCCCGCTGGAGGTGATGGCGGTCGATGTTCCCATGCGTGGATCGATCGCCCCCTGTCTTATCCAGGTCATGATGTCCTCGACCTGTTGTCTTGAGAGCTGGTCCTTCTTGTCGGGTGGCATCTTGAGCCTGTCGTCCTGGTAGGAAACAGCTTTCACGAGCAGGCTGGAGGAAGGATCGCCGGGAACAATGGCGGGGCCGGTTTTACCACCACGCTTCCAACCGGCCATGCTGTCAAGGCGGAGTTTTCCTTCCTGCTGGTCACTTCCATGACACTCCTGGCAGTGATGGACCAGGAGGGGACGAATTCTCTTTTCAAAGAACTCGATCCGCTGGTCAGCAGCTTCGAGCAGCCCGGGCGGTGAAAGGCAGATTGCCAGCAGGAGTGATGCAGCGATTCTCATGCGATCAACGCGAGCCCGGGTTCGGGTTTGAGAAATAGGTACGGTGGCCCGCCGTCCACGCTCTTGTTT
>JAPYUD010000506.1:0-3004 GCA_029936215.1 Pirellulaceae bacterium
GAGCGAGGAAGACTATCCGCGGGGTATCTTTCCGCAGATCAAGGGGTCCTGCGCAGGAAGTCGTTTGTATCACCGGAAGGAGGGGGCGGCGGTGTTTGGTGAAAAAAGCGAGGCCCTGGGAGTCAATACGGTGGGCTGGGCCTATGGTCCGGTCTTCGTGGATATTGATAGCGATGGGTTGCTTGATCTCTATGCCACGACCGGCTTCATGAGTTTCGACCGTCGAAAACCCGATGGCTGAACGTGCATGTGGCGGGCTGTCGTGTCACAGCCTCTTGATCGTACCGGTACCCTGCCAAAACTGGGCGACCTGGACGAGGAACTTGGTGAGTTCTGGGCGGGGAACGTTTTCTCAATGCCCCGCAATGGTGACAACCTGAGTGCCTACGAGCGAAATCGATTGTTCTTGAACAAGGGTGACGGAGAATCGTTCCTGGACGCCTCCTTTGCATCGGGAGCAGATATCGACAGTGATTCACGCACGGTGGTCGCCGCCGATTTTGACCGGGATGGACGCCCCGACTTGCTGGTTGGTTCGGTCGGTGGCGGTTCGCTACGCCTCTTCCTTAATCGGCATGCCTCTTCCGCCGCACGTGTCGCGGTGGAGTTGCAGGACGCCAACGGAAATCCGGCCGGAAGCGGCTGCAGGGTCATTCTCGAATATGGAAACGAAACGATCGTGCGTGACATCTTTGCTGCCAATTCCTGCCTTGGCCACGCTCCAGTCGAGTTACTTGTAGGAGTTGGATCGGCCACGCAGATTGAAAAGCTCACCGTTCGCTGGCCAGATGGTACACGCGAAGTACACAAGGCTGTGCCGGTGAATGGACGATGCCAGGTACGGCGAGGGCAGGAATCGGTCTCCTTCACCGCGGTTCCCGGTTGGTACCTGGGAGAGCCCGGGACGGAATCCCGTTAAACCCCGTGCTGACGCTGGAATGGTGTGGGTAACGCAGGGCCAGGGGGCGTACTGGATCCTGCGAGCGGTTGTCAAACTCCTGCTGCTGAAGAACGGGCGGCATGGAACCAAGGGCACGGCGAATTACCCTGCAACCATCGTTCATGACAAAGACAAAGAACAGGATGGCGGCGAAAACAAGAAGACAGCCTGATGTGCTCGAGGTGGAATCCCTTTTCTTTTGACCCGGTCGGACATGCAGGCCTTCCTCTTCGCCGGGTGATTTAACCAGGCCGGCAAATTTCTCAAACGGGACCGAGGCGAGCGCCCGGACCAGGTTCTTGTAGACGCGGAAACGATAGGTCGTGGTTCCTTGTCCGCTCCTGGCAGGGTACATTTCCCCGATCCCAGGCCATCGAATCCGTCGTGTTCCGATCGAGATCAGGGTGGTAACTAATTCCAGCAATTCAAGCACAATGGTTTGGCTGGTCCGCAGGCCAAGGCCGTGTTCCTCGGCCAGGGAGACTGCCACGCCTGAGAGATCATGCCCTTGTCCTTCAGGAACGGACAAATTGCCATGAGAATCCTCCGTAAAACCGCGGTCACGGATTGCATGGATTGTCTTGTGGGCGGCAGCCAGGATTCCGGGATCAACCTGCTTCAGCGTTACTCCCGGACTCCCTCCTGTCTTTCGGTAAAGAGTAAAACTCCCCACCAGGGGGACATTGACGACAAGCTGTCCTTCCATGAAGCGAAAGGGGGTGAGGTAATACGACCAGAAAGAGGAGATCGCACGTTCAACAACATCCATGTCAACGCCTGACTTGAGCCCGATATATTTGGCAAGGGAGCTCGCAGACAACGGTTTTGTCCCGGTGATCAACTCCAGGTGAAGTGATTCAAGCACCCGGTGATGTTCTGCCAAATCTTCATCAGCTTTATCGGCCAGTGGCGGTGCGGGAGGCGATTGGGTGGGGGTGGGTGGAAGTGGATCCGGCGTTTCGTTCTCAACGGTGGGATCAGGGACCTCCTCGACAACAGGTTTCACCGGTACTTCTGCAGATAACGTTTCCGTGGATGGATCCGTGGCCGCCTGGACGTCGTCGCCTGGCAGGGCGTCACTGGACACGGATTCGTTGTTCTTGGCGGGCAATTCCGTCTCCGGCCCTTGAGAATCGTCAGGCGATGGGGAATCGGGAAGGTCCAGTGCACAATTGCCTTCAAAGGCAGCGGACACGGAGTTCCACTTGGTGATCAGGAGGGTGACCCGGATGGGGTTATTTTCCTGTGAGTTGCTGAGTTGTTTATTGAGAACTGCAGGCATCTGGAGAGAGAGCCTGTGATTACTTCCCTCCAGGGTGGCCAAGAGCGTCTGGCCATCTCTGAAACGGTCGTCCGTGGTGTAACCGTAGGTCCGGTCGGACGCCAGGAAGAGTACTGTGGCAGTGAAAGGGCGATCTCTTATCTCACGAATAATCTGGTCGCGCCGGCTGCTGTACCGATCCTCGGCCAAAAACTCATCGAGGGCGGCCAGCAGTTTGTCGGCGGGGAATGCCGATCCGGAAGCTTGCAGGATATACGGGCGTTCGGGCATGGCTTGAAAAATCGTTCAGTTGGTCGGTGCCGCGGCGATCCGAACGGGAGGAACCCGGCAGTAAAACGTGAAAGGCCCGCTGCGTTTTAGCATAGTCAGCGTGAAGAGCTGCGCCAGCATAAAAAACAAAATGAAATCAAGCGGACTCGTCCAGCACCGGGTTTGTCAGGCTGCCAATTGCCTCGATCTCAATTGTTACGGTATCCCCGTCGTGTAGGAAAACCGGCGGAATTCTCGCGCCACCGATTCCGTGGGGCGTCCCGGTGAGAATGACCGTTCCGGCGGGCAGGGTGGTGCTTCCGCTCAGAAAAGAAATCAGTTGGGGAACATTGAATATCATGTCATCCGTGTTCCAGTCCTGCATTACCTGACCGTTCAAAATGGTCCTTATCTGCAGGGCATTGGGATCGGGGATCTCATCTGCTGTTACCAGGCAGGGGCCCAGGGGACAAAAGGTGTCAAAGGTCTTTCCCCGGCACCATTGGCTTCCCCCGTACTGCATCTGCCAGTCC
>JAPYUD010000507.1:0-3000 GCA_029936215.1 Pirellulaceae bacterium
CGTACACGCTGGATGATCCTTACTCGGCAGTACGGTATATTGCCGGCGTTGCGCTGGAAAAGATTGGGTCCTCCAGTGATAACGGGTATGACTACGTGGCCCAGCCTGCCGAGCGGCGCGCGATCCGCGACCAGGTGCTGCAGTCATGGAATAACCAGCAACGTGATCTACCGGAGGATCGTGGCGGACGCTGCCTTCTTTTACCGGGGGGTGAGCTGGACCAGGCCAGGTTGCTTGAGCTTCTCCAGAAACGTGATGACAATGAGCAAACGTGGCTTCCCGAATGAACCCTTCCAAGCAGCAAACATCGAAACGTCGCCGTTTCCCGTCGGTCCACCAGACAAGGCTCCTGCACCTGCGCTGGGGCTGGTGGTTGCTGGCCATCTTCGGACTCATGGGACTGGTGCTCGACTCCTTTCACGGGTTCAAGCAGTCGTTCTATGTGGCTGAGGACGTTCAGCTCCGCCGCCTGCTGTGGATGACGTCCCATGCCGGAGGGGTCGTCCTGGGGATTGTGAACATCGCGTTTGCTGCCAGCGTGCATCGTTTCCAGTCGGGCCTGGTCTGCCTGAGGTCCTCGATGGGACTGATCGCTGCCAATGTTGCTATTCCCAGTGGTCTCTTCGTGGCAGGCCTGTTCCTGCATGATGACCGGCCAGGCACCGGGCTGTTACTTTTCTTTATCGGAGCCGTGTTGTTGCTGGGATCGCTGTTGCTGATGGCACAGGCTGGCCGTCGGTCTTCAGAAACGGCAGGCTGAACGACCTAGTTGCCCTGCCTGGACCGGACGTAAACTGGCGAGGCAGCAGATGCCCAGTTGCTCCGACCTTCCACAATTACACGCACGAAACATGATCCACGTGCCTGGGCTGGGATCGGGATGCGAATGCTGCTCGATGCCCGCCGTGCACGGAACTGCTGGCTCCACCAGACCGGATCATTTGCACGCTGGTAGACCGTGTCAAGATCTGACAGCCAGGGGTCATTGTCCTGGTAGCTGGCCCGCTGCGGGGCCTGGAAAGTCAACTGGTTACGGCTGCAGGTCAACTCGACTCGGAGGGTGCCGGCAAACGGTGGTGCGATGGTCACCGTGATCGAGTCCCCGGCATCCGCCGAGGAAGGGCATTGGATCGGCATCGGTTTTGGATAGGGGATCCGTAACAGTGGGTCTCCCAGCAGGTTGAACAGCGAGAGGTGTTCCTCGAGTTCATCCTCGAGCGTATGGGTGCTCGGAGAGAGGGTCCCTGCCATCACGTCAATCAGGCGCCGCTGTGCTGTCCGTTTGCCAGGTTCCTGCAAGATCATGTCCCGCTTGGCGTGCAGGATCAACTCTCCCAGCGTCACTCGCTTCTCATCAAACACCTGTCGCAGCAGGGACTCACCCATCACCGACATCGCGTAGGGCATGGTCACCCGGGAGCCACCGTAGACGGCAATCGGGCCATGGGGAAGGTGCAGTAACTGTTCACCCAGGGATGGCTCTGTCCTATCATAGGCCGCCGTGTAACAAGCCAGGAAAACAGCAATCGGGGAGCCGCTGCGGCAGTCAATCTGTGGCAGGTCCTTACTACCGAGTATGTGGTAGGTCTTTCCCGGTACGACCACCCGGTCCAGGGACTGCTCGCTCCCGTGTCCAAGATAAACCCAGAACAGTGAACCCTCGTTCAGGCGAGCCAGCGTGTGCTGGTGGAACTGGCGAGGATCGGGACAGAAGGGACTCCGCCAGCTGCCATAGGTCATGCTTGTCTGGTAGGTCGCCGGGATACGTGCCCCGAGTAACTGCTGGGTCGCCATTTCAATGGCCTTGTCCGCCAGTAATCCAAAACCACCAACACCGGCGATAAAATGGACCTTCGACTGCCAGCCATGTGGCCCGCGAGATTTTTCGTACTGGATCACCCGATCGAGCAGGTCCCGGAGTTGACTGGTGGAAGTGACCGGGATCCTCCCCACGGCAATGTCGGGAATGCGATCCCCATCCAGGTCGGCGAAGGGATTATCGGTGGGGATTTCCGCTTCGGATCCATAGTGGTTAACCACCTCGGCCGACACCTTGTGAGTCGCAACCGCAGGTGTGTCTCCCACCAGGACGAGCCAGCGGATCGGATGTGCTTCTGCCTGCTGGCGGATTTGACGAGAGAGTGCATTGGCATCAGCAGCAGGAGCGATCACCAGCATCTTGTGCCCCTGGCCCTGGCGATGGCGTAACCAGGGGCCGAGGGTCCGCTGGAGCGGTTCCGGGCAGACGACAAGCGTGTCGGCTGCGGGGGCCATGACGGCGATCCCGAGAACGACGCTGAGGAATGCAATCGACCGCATGAACCGGTATCTCCTCATGAGACTCGTTTCCCGCCCGCACGGCGTTTGGCGAAATGGGCCCGAAGAGCGGGTGAAGGGAATCGAACCCTCGTGATTGGCTTGGGAAGCCAACGCTCTACCATTGAGCTACACCCGCATGCGGTCACACCTGTCGTCCCCGGTATCACCACTGGGCCTATTATTTGTCGCCTGCCAGTTTTGTGCAATCGACCCATCGCCAACTGGCCCGGATCTTTACCAGGCTGGCGGACCGCCGTTCCCGATGAGCGTTGTCTGGTATAATTGCCAGCAAAGACCTTTCTGATGATGTCGAGATGCTGTTGCAGAGGACCCTGCCGGTGAAGTGTCAAACCCAGAATTTTTTCTTTCTGCTGACCCTCCTGCTGACCCTTGGCTGGCCGGTTGATTGCCCCCTGGAGGGCCAGGAGAAACCGGCTCCTGCGAACGCCATCCAGGTGCAATTGCCCTCCTCGTCAGGAGACGTTGCCCTTTCAGGACGGCTCTACCTGCTCTCATCCCAGCGGGACGGCCGTGAGCCGCGATTCGGCCCCAGCTGGTTTGGACCGGAGCCCTTTTTTGGGGTGGAGGTAAGAGGCTGGCAGCCTGGGACCACGATCACGATCGATGACCGGGCCGATGGTTTTCCAGGGAAACTCTCGGAATTGCCGAACGGTGTGTACC
>JAPYUD010000028.1:0-16477 GCA_029936215.1 Pirellulaceae bacterium
TCCCACCGGCGCGCAAGAAATCCATATTTCGCCCAGATCGGTATACTGGAGGGAGGGAATTGAGTTTTCTTCCGGTTTTTCCTGTTTTTCCGAGTTCGATAGGCGCCTGGCGGCCGAAATTGAGAAACCATTCCGAACAGGTAAACAGGGTAAGATCGCTTGGGTTTGTGACACGCTGGGAAACGGGTGTCAGCAAGGTGTGCGGATGAGCGTGGCAGGAAGCCAGAAAGACATTTGGAAGATCGCTAGATGTCCAGAATGCCGGTTGTCTCATGCCGGGGGGCAATATGAATGGGAAACCGGTTATTGAGAATTCGCTGGTGGGTTTCCAGGGCAACCCGGGGGCTGTTGTTGTGCTCCGAAAGGTGCGCAAGGCAGGCCCACTGGAGATCTGGGCTGGCGGCATCATGGAGCAACTGGGCCGCCTCGTCGTTGGAGATATGCCCTTCCGGGCCACGAATTCGCCGTTTCAATGATTCCGGATAGAAACCCCGGGCGAGCATGTTCGGATCGTAGTTGCTCTCCAGCAGCACGGCATCCAGCGAGGTAACGATCTCAGCCAGACCGTCGAACAGGTGCCCGAGGTCCGTGAGAATACCAAGTCGGTGTTTTCCATCATCGAGTACAAAGACAACTCCATCGGCACAATCGTGGGGTGTGGGGAAGGTTTCCACGACAAGTCCATCAAGCTGGATTGTCTCGCCGGTCCGGTAGAGTTGAACGTCATTGATGGGGCCCACACGATAATGCGACCGGGCCATGTTCAGCGTCTTCTCGGTGATATGAACAGGAAGTTCGAACTTGCGGTTATAGATCCCCATGCAGCCCGCATGGTCCCGGTGGTCATGGGTAATCAACAATGCGTCGATGTCCCGGATGGAATGACCATGTTCGGCAAGCCGTGTTTCCGCCTTGTTGCCGCTAATGCCCGCGTCAATCAGCAACTGCAGGTTACCGGCCTGCACGTACGTGCAATTCCCGTTGCTTCCGGAATTCAGGGAAATGACTCGCATGGCAACACTCTAGCAGCCAGGGATGATCGGGAACATGATCGGTAGTGCCATGCTGCTGTGGAATCAGCTGCGAAAGAGACGCTCGATCGGCTTACCGGAATCGGTGATCGGGACTGGCCGGTTGCCATCGTAAAGCTCCCTGGCGGGGTCGATACCCATGGCGGCATAGATGGTGGCATGAAAGTCTGCCAGCGAGACAGGATCCTCGAGGATCTCCTTGCCCAGTTCATCCGTCACGCCAACCACCTGGCCGGTCTGGAGCCCACCCCCGGCCAGGACCATGCTGAATGCCTTGCTGTAATGGCCCCGGCCACCCCGGTTGTCGAATTCAGGCGGCCGTCCGAACTCGGTTGCAATAACGACCAGTGTACGGTCAAGACGCTTGTGCTTTTCCAGGTCGACCAGGAGCGAGGAGAATGCCTGGTCCAGTTGACGGATCAGCATGTGCTGGTTTTTCTGTCCCTCGTTGTGAGTATCCCAGCCAGTACCGTTGATAAAGTTCAGGTTAAAAGAGACCTCCACGAAGCGGACGCCGGCCTGTACGAGCCGGCGAGCAAGCAGGCAGCGCTGGCCGAATTCACCACCGAACTGGGCTCGCACGTCCTTCGATTCACTCTCCAGTTCAAAGACCTTCATGAATTCCGGCCCGGCCAGTTTCATTCCTTCCACGCTGGCCTGCACGTAGTTATTGACCTTCTCCTGCCTGCTGTTGCGACGAAAGTAGTCCGTTCGAAGGTGCTCAAGCAGGGCATTGCGACGTTGCTGACGCCCAGGGGGAACATCATGAGGTCGCTTCAATGCTGCTGGTCCCAGCGAGGTTTCTGTCAGGTAAAGATAACTATTGCGGGCGCCGAGAAACCCCGGCCCGCGACTCGCGCTCGGGTAACCCATCACGACGTAAGCCGGCAGGCCCTCGTTGCGAGCTCCCAGCTGGTTTGCCGTGACGGAACCAATGGAAGGGTAGGTCGTTGTTCCAGTGGGTGGGCGGCCGGTATGGACCCGGTTCACTGCTGCCGCATGTTCATCAATCACATCGTGATGACAGGATCGAACAATGACGGTGCGATCGAGGATCCTGGCAGTTTGTGGCAGGTGTTCACAAACCTGTACTCCTTCGATGGCGGTGTCGATCGGGTTGTAGGCTGAACCTGCCTTTCGTTGCTGTGGATCGCCGAGCCGTTTGGGATCGAAAGTGTCGATGTGGCAAGCTCCACCTCCCAGCCAGATGAAGATGCAGCTGTCAGCCTTGCCTTGTGGGACCCCGGCAGCTGGCAACCAGGACGACTGGCCTGCCGCCATCATTCCAACAGCGCCACTGCGCTGTAGTAACTCGCGCCGGGAAAGGGCCTTTTCTTTCATTGTCTTTCCTGCAGGTGTGCGGTTCAGGGGAGGAAGGTGAATTCCGGTGAGTTTAATAGTGCCCAGATAACGTCTTCCATGCGTTCCCGCCAATCGGCGTTGAGCCGCTCGCTGGGAGGATCCCCTCGCCGAACCTGTCGTTCGATTTCCATCTTGATTGTCGTCGCCTCGGCACTGAGATGATTTGACCATGAAACAGCATTGCGAGGGCGCTGCTGGAGTTTACTGTGGTTCGTTGAAAGTGTGATGATCCGGTCGTTGTAGCCTTCCGACAGGAGCCTGGAAAATAACTTGCGTTCAGTATCTGTTGGCGGGCGGGAGAGGATCCGCAGCGTGATCTTCTCGATCAGCTGGTTCAGGGGAAGTCCAGCCAGGACCAGTTCCATCAATGCGTTGTCGTCCGAAAGGCGTACTGTCCGTCTGCCGACGACGCCGTTAGCAAGTGTCAGTGGTTGCAGCACGGTGGCTGTTTCCTCTCGCACCGTGAGAGGGTTGGGACGGGATTCACGCCACCCGTAAACGCGAAGGAACTCAACCACCTCCTGCGCCATCGGCAGTGCAAGAGCTGGCCGGTCGCGCTCGTTGGAGAGGGATGTCAGTTGCCAGGCCCTCGTGGGGCGGCCAAGGTTGAGGAAAGATTCCACCGGGCGACGCCCCTCGGGATCGAGCGTCAGCAATTCCTGGGTGATCTGCTTGCCGGAAATAGCAAACAGCGAATCGACAAGCTGCTCGGCAGTCATCCGTCGTCGCGTGGCAGCAGCAAAAAGGAGCCGGTCGTCATCCCCGACAGCGCGCTGGTAAGTGTGTGAGGAAAGTATCAGCCGGGCGACCTTTTTCAGGTCGTATCCTCCCTCGATAAAGCGCTTGGCGAGGTACTGGAGTAATGCCGGGTGGGAGGACTCATTGCCAGCACTGTGCCAGTCGTCAACCGGATCCACCAGCCCGATACCCATGTATCGTTGCCAGAGCCGATTGACGATCACTTCTGCAAAACGGTGGTTCGCTGGAGAAGTGAGCCGTGCTGCAAGTTCTTCACGTGTTCCCCGTGTTCCCTCCTCCAGGCTGGCAGGAAGATCTGCGCCAGCGAGTTCTGGGAATGGCCAGTGAGGCGTGATCGTTGTCCCTGCGGCCAGCGAGACCTTGACGACCGACTCACGTCCACCATTTGCCAGGCTGGCAATGCTGGATTCCGGCAGGGTCAGTTCCTTGCCCGTGAGCATGGCTGCCAGGCCAAAGAGTTCCTGTTGCTTGAAGGGGTGGAAAGGGGCATCGTGGCAGCGAGCACACTTCATCTCGATACCCAGGAATGCCTTGGTCAGGACCTGGGCCTTGGCCGCCATGGGAACGTCGTTCTGGGTAGCCATGGAAAAACCAGCCGGGCCGCCACCATAAGTGCTCCCCTCCATCATCACCAGTTCCGTGACGAAACGGTCCATCGCCTTGTTGTCCAGGAAGGACTCGTAGATCCACCAGCGAAAGGGGCCGGTGTTATTGAGCTTGGGTTTGAGTATGCCAGGGTTCTCAGCAAGCACGTCCTGCCAGTAACCCACCCAGTTGTCAGCCCAGCGTGGGTCATCCAGCAGGCGATCAATCGCATGCTCGCGGCGACTCTTTCGGCGATCGGCAAACATTGCCTTGATCTCGCCGAGCGTCGGTGTGACGCCGACCGTGTCGAGCGAAACCCGACGGAGGAAATCAAAATCACTGACCAGCGTGGCTGGCTTGAGGCCGGCCTCGTCCAGCCGGGAGTTGATGAAGTGGTCGATCTCGTTGTGGATCATGCCAGGGGATGTAGCAGCGGGAACCGGGATCCCCGGCTGCATGGCAACCTGCTGGCGACCAGCGGTATGGCGACGGTCCCAGTACTGTTGCCAGAGCGTGCTGGCCCCCTGGCGGGTTGCCGAATCGAGCCGGGCCAGGTCTGCCAGTTGCTCGCTGCGCAGTTCCTGCCAGTCCGCTTCCAGCATGCCCTGGCGAGGCTGCCTGTCTGCAGCGAGCAGCTGGAATTCCCCTCCCTCGCCAGCAATTGCCACGCAGAGATTGTCGACCTCTGCCCTCTGGCCCGTGCCACCGATCATTGCGTCCAGTCGAAAAAGATGTTCGCCGGCAGTGAGCTTTACCGAGACCAGCTGCTCCTGGCACCCGGCAGGGAGAAGGCGCAGGTCCTGGCGGTCCGACGTCTTCAGTTCCGGCACCGCCTCGTGACCATCAGCGTTTTTTGACATCAAGGGCGTCTGGGCAACCAGCTCCCCGTCGATGTACAGATGAGCGGCACTCCTCGCTCGCAGCACAATCGAGTAATTCCCTGTTTTTTCAGCGTCCAGGGTGAGCCAGTTGCGAGCTCGCAGCAGGTAAGGGTTGGAGCGATCATCGATCACCCCTGTCGTGGTGTACTTCCTGGGAACTCCCACGAAGGCAAGTGATTTTTGCCGGTAACTGCGATGCGGCTGGGTGGACAACGGTACCATGCCGGGTTGGGATGGAACGGATTCAAAAAGACCGACCTCGACCGTGCCTCGCGGCAACTTTTCGGCTGCTGCATATTCCGCTTCCCGGGGATCAGGAAAAATCGCACGATATCGCCGGGCAAGACGCTCGATTGGAACCAGGTGGCGGTAGAGTGCGACCTCATCGAGGCCTCCCTGGAAGCTGCAACCGGGGTTTCCGCCCATCGATGAACCGATCCAGAGTTCATCGTTATCCACCACCGGTGGCTTGCTGGTGGGACCACCCATTTCCCAGCTCCCTTTCCCGGGCGTGCCGTCGATCACGGCATGCGCACTGTCGGGGTCACCAAAACGGTAAACAAATGCGACATGATGCCAGCGACCATCCAGGATCAGCCCCTCCTTTGAATTCCAGCGATGAAAGTCGTTCTGCTGGCCTGGGCGGTTGTCCGCATTGCGAAACAGGAAGCTGAGATGGGCTGTCCCCTCTATCCCACGCATACGGAGTGAGTAATTCTGGTTATCGCTGGCGACTCCAGGGTTGTTGGTGCGGCCCTTGCCCAGGATGTAAACCTGCTGCCCCTCGGAAAGTGACTGCAGGTTGATCCATGCCTCGATGGTGATGGAATCACCGTTGTCAAAGTCCAGCGGGCTCCGCTCGCCAGGGTCCGAGACCACGACCCAGCCCGCCGGTTTGCCGAGTATCAACGCCCTGTTTTCGTTGTTAAAAAGGGGGTAGTCAGGAAGTCGCGGGCCGGCCTGGCCAAGCATTACCTGATTCATCAGCGTGCCACCAAGTACCGCTCCGGTGGTGCCACGGTTCTGGATCTGCTTCCCGGCCTTCTCCTCCATTGTCCAGTAGCCGACAGGCTTGTCTGCCAGGATAACGTTGGCGTACGGAGAGAGTGTCGCCGGTGGGGGATCCTCGCCTCTTGCGATTCCCGTGAAGACAACCAGCACCAGCAGGGCCAGGGTCCTTGCGTCAGGAATCAAGACCAGCATGGCAGACATCAAATTCATCCTTGGTTGGATCATCGGGTTAGTCAGAGTACTGATTCTACTGGGAGGTTGGTGAACTAGCCAACCTCTGTCATTTTCCGCTTCAACGGGAGTAACGCTGGTAATGTTGCTCGACGTGCTCGGCCGTGACCGGACCCCGGTGTAGAAGCAGGCGATAGCGCAGACGCCAGGGGGAACCCGTTTCCAGTGGAACCGCCTCGGATCCAGGGTAAACCGCGTTCTGCATGCTCCCGGATCGCCTCAGGATCCATGACTGGGGAAATCCTGGCACGGACGGATGGCACATGATCGTGATACCACTTTCCGAGCCCCGGTTGCCAAAGTCACCGCGCAGGTGCATCCAGCCACCTCCCTCCACGGCTGTGCTCACCGGTTCCACCGGCCCCGACTGTCCCAGGAAATCGACCCCGGCAGGCATCCTGAAGCGAGGGGAAAAACCCCCGTACCCCTTAGCATCATTGGAGCCTCCCAGCTTCAGCTGATCCACAAGGGCTTCCAGCTGGATGTCGAAATCAATCACCCGCAACGCCTCACCGGCCCGATGGACACGGATCGTTGTACGCTCGGCGACCAGTGGAACGCTCTGGCCGTTTTCATCGAGGATCGCCGGGGAGGACCAGGTGACTTGCACTTCGAGGGCGGCCCAGTTGCGTTTCTTCTGCTGGCGGACCTCGTCCACCTGCCAGTGGAAGTCCTGGCAGGCCCAGCCATCACCGGCGCTACTGGAACCGACCAGGCACTGGTGCCAGGCCCAGAAAATGCCCCGGTGATGTGGATGGTCTGCGGGAAAGTCCTCCGTGATCGTGTTTCCATCAAGGTCCATCAGTGGATGCACGTAATTGGCTCGAGCGTACTTCCCATCGAGTGACCGGGTCGTCTGCTGGTAGAAGAGGACCTTCTGGTTTCCCTCCTTGATCCAGCATCCTTCGCTGGTTGTTTCAATCGTCATGGCCGGGCGGCCTGGTTCCGCTCGTAGCCCGGTGGGAAGCAACAACAGAAGGGAGAGTAGTAACAGGAACCGCATGGCATGAACCTCGACCTTGGTGTCCTTACTTGAATGTAACATCCACCCAGACCAGGCGGTGGTCGGAAGCATCCAACAGTGCGGATGCAGGTTCCCCGGCCGGTGGCCAGAAGACACCACTCTCCAGAACCCTCAGGCTGCGGGAGGGCAGCACGTAATCCACTCGCAGGTTACCAGGTCCCTGGTCAGGAAAATCAGCAGTATCATTCCTGGCGCTACCGCGGTGATCGGCATTTGCCCCGGTATCACGAAAAGCAACCGCTCCTGTGCTCGCAGGGATCTGCCGGGAGTTCACCTTTCGCTGGTAAAGTAACTGGCCAATCGCTCCTGGGACGGTATCTCCATCGAGGGGATCCGCGTTCATGTCCCCGGCAATCACAAAATGGGCACCACGGGCAAGTCCGCCCCGCTGGCCATGGTCATCAACCAGGTAATTACTGCGGGAGGGACGGATATAATCAGCCCAGAGCCGGATCTCGTCGTGGTTGCGCCGGCCATTTCGATCTTCCGGGCCATCAAAGACCGGGGGGGTGGGGTGTGAGGCAAGCAGGTGAATCGTGTTCTCACCAGCTTGAATGGGCACGTCCCAGTGGCTCTTGGAAGAGAGTCGAAAAACATCAACGGCTTCAGCCGGGTAGTAGGGTTCTGAGCTGGAGGGGGCGACCGGGAGCAGGGCGCCGGGCATGTTTTTCCAGGGAAACTTCTGGAAGGTCCGGGCACGTTTCTCATCGATCGGGTAGCGGCTCAGGACCAGCATGCCGTACTGTCCCGGGAAGCGTCCGAAACCGAATGCATCCCCTGGTTGGCCGGTTTCACCATTCCGGTCCAGGTCAATGCCGCTGGGGATTCCGGTGTTGACCGGGGCCAGGAACGTATGCTGATAGTGAAGTGGTGGCTGGTTTCCCTGGGAGACCTCCAGGTATTGCAGCCGGAAGAGCTGCACTGTTTTTCCACTTGAGTCATAGTCGACTTCGTTCAGCAGTACGACATCGGGCCGTACCCGCTGCAGGATCTGGGCAATCTTTCGGGCCTGGTCCGAGTTTCCACCTTCCAGTTCCTCCTGTAAGGCACCCGCCTTGTTCCGGTTCAGCGAGGTGTTGAAAGTCGCGAAGCGGATTGTCTCTGCCGCCACGACCGACATCGCCGGGATGCTCATCAGCAGCAGGATCGTACATGCGTGCCTGGACTTCATGGGGTCAACCCTGGAAGCGGAAGGGGTTTACTGCAGTCGCCCACGTCCTTCCAGTGGCCAGATCACTTCCAGCTGGTCTCCCCGGAAGCCGTAGAACTGGTCATGCAGGACGGTGGTCATGTCACTGTAACCAGGAATAATCTCCAGTCGGTCACCAATTTTTAAATCCTGGGCGGACGGATCGAGCAGCAGTGCACCATGCTCAGCCGACAGCTGCACGACCTGGATGTCGTCACGTCCGACAACCACGGCTGGCTCGGAGTCGGCATGGAAGGTCTTCCGACCAGCGTCAATGATGGCCCGGTCCGGGGCGGGTCGCGAGACGACTGTTGCCAGCACGGTCAGCGCGTTGCCGAGGTCCTGGACATTGCACTGGTTGCGATAGAACTGGTCCATCATGATCGCTCCACCCGCCTGGATCTCGGTAATCCCCGGGTGGGCACAGCTGAAAACATAGGAACCGGTCCCTCCACAGGAAACGATATCGCAGCAGAACCCTGCTTCCTTCATGGCGCCGGCAGCGTCGACAAGGACTTCCAGTGCCAGGCGAATCTTCTCCTTCTTTTCCTCCATGTCGGCAATGGTCAAGAGGTGTCCCTCGTAGCCCATGATGCCAACCACCTCCAGTCCTGGTAAAGGTGCAACCTGGGCAGCAAGTTCCAGCAGGGCCTCTCCCGGTTGGACCCCGACCCGGGCGAGCCCGATATCCACTTCAAAGATCACTCGTACCACCTGCCCCTCGGCCTCCATCTTCTCGCTCATGGGAACCGCCTGGTCGATGTGATCGATACAGACGATCGGGCGGGCGACCCTGCAAAGATTCGCCAGTCTCTGCATTTTTGCCGGCCCCACGATCAGGTTGGCGATCAGCAGGTCCTCGATTCCTCCAGCGGCCAGGACTTCTGCCTCCCCGAGCTTGGCACAGGTGATACCCAGGGCGCCGGCCTCGATCAGCTTCTGGCCGATCGCTGCTGACTTGTGACACTTGCTGTGAGGTCGCCAGCCGATGTCATTCTCGTCACAGGCCTGGACCATTTTCTGGATGTTCTCTTCCATCACATCCAGGTCCATGCAGAGGGCGGGCGTATCGAGCGTGTCCTTGGTAATATCCATGATTTCCTTACCCTCCACCTATGACGGGCAGGAAATGGACTTCCTGCGCCTCGGCGACCCGTGTACGTAAGCCCCGGGTACCCATTGAGCTGTCAACGGAAACCTGCAGTGTGGGAGCGAGTTGATCACCGTCACAGAGGCGATCGCGTATTCCGGGAAACTGCGCCTCCAGTTGCTCGATTACCTGGCCGACATTATCCACTTCCATCTCGACCTGGGATACACCCCCGGTGAGGGATTTCAGCTGTGCAGGGATGAAGACGATGGGCATGGGGCCGATGACCTAGGAGGTCTCGCTGAGGGCCTTCCAGACCTTCGGGGGAGACATTGGCAGGTCGTAAAATCTTTTACTGATTGCCTCGCTCATGACATTGGCGATTGCCGCCGGGGGAGGAATGATCGGCGGTTCCCCGACCCCTCGCACTCCGTACGGATGGTCCGGGTTGGCTGCTTCCACGATAATCGTGTCGATCATCGGCACGTCGAGCATGGTGGGCATGCGGTAATCCAGAAAGCTGGCATTGTCCATCGTGTCATCGTCATTGAAGTAGTACTCCTCGTTCAGAGCCCAGCCGATTCCCTGCACCGCACCACCCTGCATCTGGCCTTCCACGTAACTGGGATGGATTGCCTTACCGGCATCCTGCACGGCGGTGTAGCGAAGGATCGTGACCTTGCCTGTTTCCGGGTCGACTTCCAGGTCGACGATGTGGACCGCGAAACCGTTAGTGGCACAGTCAGGAGCAACCGAGGCGCGGGCGACCAGGGGTTCCCCATCCTTGAAGAGTTGTTGGGCGAGTTCCTTGAAAGAGGCGCTGTTTCCCGCTCCCTTGAATTCTCCTTCTTCCACGGTGATCTCATCCACCGGGCATTCCCAGAGATCCGCGGCGCGGATGACCATTTGTTTTTGCAGGTCGAGCCCCGCCTCGTATGCCGCCAGTCCGGTGGCAAACGTGACCCGGCTTCCCCCTGTCACGTCGGTGTAGCCAACGCTGTCGGTATCGACAACCTGGGGAATGACGTCGAAGGTGTCGATTCCCAGCACCTCTGCCAGCTGCATTGCGATCGAGGTGCGCGTGCCACCGATATCCGGCGACCCCTCGGTCAGGTTAACGGTCCCGTCATGGTTCACGCTGGCGTTGACCGATGACTTGAGTCCACACCCAAACCAGAATCCAACACCAATTCCGCGTCCCCGGTTTTCTCCTTCCAGGGGACTATTCCAGTGATCACTCTGGGCCACAGCATCCAGGCACTCGACCAGGCCGATTCGTGGATAGACTGGCCCATCTACCCGTCGTACCCCTTCCTTGGCCGCGTTGAACTGGCGAATTTCCAGCTTGCAGATTCCCAGCTGTTCGGCAATCTCGTCCAGTACCTGCTCCATGGCAAAAGCCACCTGGGTGGCACCGGGTGCACGGTAGGCCGACGTGTGAGGCTTGTTCAGGCAGACATCGTATCCATCTACCAGGGCATGTTCGATGTCATAGCAACTGAAAACGCACATGCATCCAGGACCGATCATCCCGCCTGGATAGGCACCCGCGTCATAAGCCAACCAGGCCTCGCCGGCAACGAGCTTGCCGTCACTGGTGGCACCGACCTTGACTCGCATGAATGAGCCGGGCGTGGGACCTGAGCCTTCGAAGACATCTGCTCTTGTCATGGTTATTTTAACGGGTCGTCCACATTTCTTGCTTAACAGGGCAACCACCGGTTCCACGTAGACAGCAATCTTGCCGCCGAAACCACCACCGATTTCACAGGGTGTGACAACCACCTTGGAGATCGGGATCTGAAGAACCTCGGCTGTCTGTTGCCGGGCGGTGAAAGCACCCTGGGTCGCTGTCCAGATCTTCAGGCGGCCGGAGGTGGTCCAGTCGGCCACAGAGACATGTGGCTCGATGTAACCCTGGTGGACCGTGGCGGTCTTGAACTCGCGCTCAACGATCACATCGGCTGCAGCAAATCCCTCTTCCACATTCCCTTTTTCAAAATGCATGTGGACAGCTGTATTGCTTGGCTTCTCGTCCTTCTCGCCCATGTGGTCGGTGCAGAGGTTCTCATGGAGAAGGGGAGCGTCGTCCTGCATCGCATCCATGACCCAGGTGACCGAGGGGAGAACCTCGTATTCGACTTTGATCTTTGCCGCAGCTTCTTCAGCAATGTGAACGTTTGCTGCAGCCACTGCCGCGACCGCGTGGCCCTTGTAGAGCACCTTTGTTTTGGCCATCACGTTGTCACTGAGATAACTCAGGTTGACGGCTCCCTCGCCCAGGTCGGCGATCTTGTCAGCCACCTCAGGGAAATCTTTCCCGCTGATCACGGCAAACACTCCCTCCATCGCCTCGGCTTCCGAGGTATCGATCGAGGTGATACGGGCATGCGCGTGGGGGCTGCGGAGGATAAAACCGCTCAGCAGGCCAGGTAACTGCACATCGTTTCCGTAGATGGCACTGCCGGTTACCTTTTCTGCTCCATCATGGCGACGCGGTCGGGTTCCGATCACCCGGTAACTTCCATTTCCAGAACTCACGGTTAATTCTCCAGATCTTCAAGGAGGGTTGTTGTCGCGGTGATCGTGCCCGACTCAGTTCGATTCCTGGACTGCCTGGATCGCACGCACGATCTTGTCATAACCGGTACAGCGGCAGAGGTTTCCTGAAAGGTCGAAACGAATTGTCTGTTCGTCGGCATCTGGTTTCTTGTCCAGCAGGGCCCTGGCCGCGACGATGAATCCCGGCGTGCAGATACCACATTGCAGGGCGGCTCCTTCCAGGAAGCAATCCTGGACCGGGTCGAGCTGACCAATATCGGCGATTCCCTCGATGGTGGTAATCTCGACCCCTTCCACCTCCACGCCCAGGACCAGGCAACTGTCGACCGGGAGCCCGTCGATCAGGACGGTACAGGCGCCGCAGTTCCCGTTGTTGCAACCTTCCTTGGAGCCGGTCATTCCCAGCTTGTTACGGAGGATTTCCAGCAGGCTCTCTCGTGGCTTGCAGAGAAACTCCGTTGATTCACCGTTAATCGTTGTTGTCACCAGGACTGTTTTTGCCACGCTCTGGGTCCTCTCGTTAGTTACATGTTTCTTGGTGTCGACTCATGATTCACCACGGGCACGTGCCACTGCCCGTGTCAGCGTACGTGTGACCAGGACACCGACAAGGTGCACCCGGTACTCGATCGTTCCTCGCATGTCATCGATCGGGCTGGCGACCTCGCGGGCCAGGTTACCAGCAGCGGCCAGGTTCTCCTCACTCGCTTCCTGTCCGGAGAGTGAGTCGGCTGCCTGCTGGGCGACCAGGGGAGTTGGACCAACGGCCGCCAGCGTAATCCGGGCCTGCTCTATGGTGCTCCCTGATTCGTCCAGCTGGACCCATGAGCCGGCGCCGACTACAGCGATATCCATCTCGTTGCGAGGGATAAACCGTTCATAGGCAGAACTGCTTTGGGCAGTTGGCGGGGGGAACTGGATCGAGACGAGTAACTCGCCCGGCTGGAGTACGTTACGGCCCGGGCCCGTGCAGAAATCCGCAGCGGCAACGTCCCGTTCACCGTCCGGGCCGGCGATCCGGCAGCTGGCGGCCAGGGAAATTAGCGAGGGGATGGTGTCTGCAGCAGGGGAGGAGTTACAGAGGTTTCCTCCCACGCTTGCCCGTGACTGGATCTGCCAGCCACCGATAATATGTGTCGAATCGGCCAGGGCAGGGTAGGCGGCAGAGATCTCCTGGTTCTCGTAAACCCGGTAACAGGGAACCCCTGCTCCCAGGGTGAGTCCCGACTCGGCCGAGTAATCGATCGCCATCAGCTCGGGGATCTTCTTGATGTCAATCACCATCCTGGCGTCACGCAACCCCTCGCGCAACTGGACGATGATATCTGTGCCTCCTGCCAGCATCCGGGCCTGCTCACCATGCTCGGCAAGCAGCGTGGTGGCCTCCTGCACACTTGTCGGTGCGCTGTAATCAAAGTCTTTCAAGGTATCCGCTACTCCACTCTTGAGGCCACGGTCGTTGAATTGTCACGTCGTTGGACAATATGGGAGCTACCCCGCGCACTGTCAAGTAATCTCAGCTACTGCTTGGTTGATTGTCGGACAACTCGCTGAGTATTCCAAGTCGCTTGCCGGTCCCAATGGAGAAGCAGTGGATGTCATTCACGGGAAGAGAGACGACAAGGGAGCTGCCCGTGTCTGGTAATTGCCTCTCGACACTGCGCATGATGAACTGCTGCTCGCCGCTTTGGAGCGTGACAAGGCTTTCCGCTCCCAGTTGCTGGATGGAGATGACCTGGCAGGACAACTTCAAATCCCCGCCCTGGCCGGTGGTGACCTGTTCCGGCCTGAAACCAAGCTCTGTTTCTTCCGGGAGATCGCCAAAACGGGAAAGTTGAGTAATGAGCTGGCTATCGATCGAGAGAAAATTCATGGGTGGATTTCCCAGGAAGCCTGCCACGAACCGGTTGGCTGGCTGGTTGTAAACATCCCCCGGCGTGCCCAGTTGCTGAAGCCGCCCCTCGTGCATGATGGCAATCCGGTCTCCCAGTGTCATTGCTTCCACCTGGTCATGTGTCACGTGGATCATCGTCACCTGGAGCCGCTTGTGCAGTTCCAGGATTTCCTGCCGCATCGTGCTGCGAAGCTGCATGTCCAGGTTGCTGAGAGGTTCATCCAGCAGGAAGACAGCCGGATCGCGGACCATCGCCCGTCCCAGGGCAACCCGTTGTTGCTGGCCACCGGAAAGCTGGGACGGCTTGCGGTCGAGCAGCTCAGCAATGCCCAGTATCTCGGACGCCTCGTGAACCCGCTGCTGGATCTCCCGGCTGGCGATCCGCCGCATGCGGAGTGGAAAGGCCATGTTCTGCTGTACCGTCATATGGGGGTAGAGCGCGTAGTTCTGGAAGACCATGGCAATATCCCGATCCCGTGGTGCCAGCTGGTTCACCTGCTGGCCTGCAATCGAAATCGTTCCCTCGCTGATCTCTTCAAGCCCGGCGATCATCCGCAGGGTAGTGGACTTTCCACATCCGGATGGCCCCAGCAGGACCAGCAGTTCACGATCAGCAACAGCCAGGGAGACATTGTCCACGGCAACCGTGGTGCCGAATCGCTTTGTCACGTTCTCCAGGATTACTGCTGCCATGGTCCGGATGCTTTGCGAGAAGAGGATAGAATAACGGTGGAAGGATGCTCCATGATTGAGTATCCGGTGGACATGCTCAAGATGATGGGTACAAAGTTGGCAGGAGATTATTCACTCCCGAGAAGAGGAGAGCATCTATCGTGCAGCTTTACCTGATACGCCACGGCCAGTCGGAAAACAATGCGCGGCCGGAACACCTGCGGGTGGAGGATGCGGAGCTCACCGAACTGGGGCACCAGCAGGCCCAGCACCTGGCTCCCTGGTTTTCCACGCTGGAGCTGGATCGCTTGTTCTGTAGCCCATTCCTGCGGACGTTGCAGACGGCCTGGCCATTAACAGAGCAGTCCGGTCTGGAGGTCGAGGTCAAGGTCGAACTGCACGAGGTGGGGGGATGTGTTGCCGGCCCGGGTGGGGATGACCTGGTGGGACGACCGGGAATGACGGGTGACCAGCTGCGAGCCGATTTCCCCGGCTACCGGGTCCCCGACTTGATCGATGACCATGGCTGGTGGAAATCGCTGCCAAATGAAACAGCCCCGCAACTCCATGCCCGCGTCGAGAAGCTGTTCCGCTGGACGATCCAGGAGTTTGCCGACGGTGATCAGAAAATTGGCTTCGTGATGCACGCCGATATTACTCACCACTTGCTCAGCGAAGTGGCGGGTGTGACCAGCGACCGGCTTGAACGAGTCCTTTACAATACGGCTGTTACACGATTGACGATTGGCCACGATTCACTGGTCATGGATATCTACAACAGTATCAGCCACCTGCCGATGTCGATGGTCTCACGTTAGAGGCTCTTGGGGGAAATGAAGATGTTCCGCCTGACCGTTGTTTTCACTGTCCTCTTCCCGTTCGCCGTGGCTGGACAGGAAAAGGCCATTCCGGCAGAGGATGGCATCCAGGTGCCGGACGGATTCGAGGTGAAACTGTTCGCCGATGATGAACTGGCACACGATATCTACTCGATGACCCTCGACACGGAAGGCCGGGTGGTTGTCAGCAGCCGGGGGTACGTGCGGACGTTGATCGATGACGACGGGGACGGCAGGGCCGATCGTTTTACCACGTTTGCCGAGGGACCGGCATCGGGTGCCCAGGGACTTTGCTTTGATGGCCCCGACCTGCTCTGTGTTGCAGGGGGTGGGTTGCTGCGTTACCGGGATCGGGACAGGGATGGTCGTGCCGATGGCCAGGCCGAGGTGCTCTGGAAGGTCAAGGCAGGTGGCGAGCACCATGCCCATAGTATCCAGCGAGGCCCGGATGGCTGGTGGTACATGGCAGTCGGAAACATGGCGGGAGTGACGCCCGCCGATTTTGACCTGGCCAGTTCGCCGATTCGACAGCCCCGTGCAGGAACTGTTGTCCGACTTCGACCGGACTTTCAGCAGCGCGAGGTGATTGCTGAGGGTTACCGCAATTCCTATGACTTCAGCTTCAACGCCCAGGGAGATATTTTTCTCTATGACAGTGACGGAGAACGGGATGTGACGCTCCCCTGGTACCGACCCACGAGAGTCTTCCAGGTGATGCCGGGATCTCACGCGGGCTGGTTCAGCCGGAGCTGGAAACGGCCCGACTATTTCTTTGACATGCCAGCGGTGATTGGATCCTTTGGCCGTGGGTCGCCGACAGGGGTGACCTCTTACCGGCACCACCAGTTTCCTCGCTTGTACCATGGAGCACTGTTCGTGCTGGACTGGAGTTTTGGCCGTGTCATCGCCCTGCCGCTGGAAGCGGATGGGTCGAGCTGGAAGTCGACACCGCATGACTTCATGACCAGCAAGGGACTTTTTGGTTTCGCCCCCACCGATGTCGAGGTAGGCAGGGATGGGGAGCTCTATGTCAGCGTGGGGGGGCGTGGTACACGAGGGAGCGTCTATGTTGTTCGCTGGAAGTCCCAGGATGGCGAACCAGGGTCAGGTGGGACAGACCTCCTGCGCTGCCTGGCGATGCCCCAGCCACTGAGCAGCTGGTCGCGTGCTCGCTGGTTGCCGCTGGCAGAAAAAGTGGGGCAAGAGCAACTCCTTGCCGCGGCCGGGGATAACAGGATGCCATCTCCCTTGCGCCTGAGAGCAATTGAAATACTGACCGAGCTGCATGCCGGGCTGGACCAGCAGGGACTTGATGCGATCGCGGATTCCGGCATGGTACCGGTTGCC